>JAUWRB010000037.1 GCA_030610785.1 Promethearchaeota archaeon
AAGGAATTAGACTACTAAAAAAAGATGACATCACGATCATTAAAAATAATGATAATACCATTGGAACGATGGGAATTCACGCCTTTGGAGATCGTGTAAGACCTTATTTCGTTAAGGCAACGGTCAACGAATTAGGAATCCGTGGCCTTTAGGCCATGGTAGTTCAATGAAACATTATTATGTGAATTTTTAAAATTAATATATACAGATTTTGCAACAGAAATGGGAAGAATCGTAAGATTTAAATAATAATCGTGTAATCTCAATAATATGACATTTAAAGCTTTATTGATTGCACATGCGCCTGATGCAGATTATAAAAAACATAGAAATGTAATTAATACTGGAATGTATCAATTATATTCTGTTGTTGTTAGAACCCAAAAAGAGGCAGTACAAGTATCAAAAGATTATTGGCAAAACGAGTCGATAGAAGCTATAATATTGTGTCCTGGATTCAAACATGGTGATGTAGCTGAAATCTTTGAAGCTGTAGATGGTAAAGTCAGTGTAAATGTAGCAAGAGGAAATGGTCCAAGTGGCAAGATTTCTGCAGAAGCTAGGAAAAAAGCAGGATATTCGAAAGAAAATTGAAACGAAAGGGATTTTATATACTAAATGCATAATTAATTAAATCTCTCCAACTTTTTACCCCAAAATTATTCCATTTCCCTTCTCGTAAGTACATCGAAAAATATCAACTGAAATAATGTCTGAGTCATTTTTTAGCTGGAGAGGCATAATAATAGGCATATTTATGTTTATACTTAAAAATTCTTGTATATCCTCCTATATTCTTTGATTTAGCAGAAAAAGAAAATGAAAAAATTAGCATGCCGATAAATAAAAATTTCCCTTTTAAAAAAAAATCCCATCAATTCTCCCTTTTATTGGTTCAGCGTGAAGTAAAATTGCTTCAAGATTTTCAATTTTAAGTTTTTTTCGAATTTTTTGTTCCAATTCGGTAGTGTAATTATGAACAGTAGCTATATTTAGAGAGCCTTCAAAAAACACGTGAAGTTCTATAATATAATAGTTGCTTGCTGCCCAAAACTCAAAACCGTGATATCCTCTAACTTTTGGATGTGTTCTAAGTATTTTTTCAACCTCTTGTTTCATTTTTTGCATCATTTTTGGTTCAATGTTTGTACATTCGATGTTATTTGCTGAAAATATCTTAGATTTGGGGTGCCCTTCTATATGTGTAATAATTCGGTAAAAATACGGGGCTTGTTTTTTTAGGTCATTTTCAAAATGATTGCAGACATCATGAGCTTCTTCAAGTGAAAGAGAATCATCGATTAAGACTCCTAAAGACACAAAATATTTATCTTCAAAACTAAAAATATTAAGATCATTAATATTAATAATTTTTGGAAACTCTACTTTTATAGAATATATTAAATTCATGATACTTTCCCCAATTGATTCTTCTCCTTTAAGAGGATTCATTTCAATAATGCATTCAACATTATAAAATGGGATATTTATAGTACTCATTGTTTGAATTGATTTTGTTATTTCTTGAGCACGTGCTATTGAAATATGATCTTCTACAGAAAGAGATACTTCTAAAAACAACTTATCCCCGCTCGCTCGAGCTTTTATCCCTCTAACACCGTTAACGTGTTCTAAATTAAATATATTTTGTCTTATTTTTTCCAAAAGAAGTGAATTGATGGGATTTGTATCCAATAGTTCTATTATTCCATTTTTAATTAGTTTATAAGCGCCTATAATAATCCAAATAGATAGAACGACACTAAATATTGCATCTGTAAACATAATGCCAAATAAAGCTAGAACAAAACTTAAGATTACAAATAAAGCTCGAATAGAATCTTGAAATAAATTTAAACCTTGAATTTCTAGTACAAGACTTTTACTATGTTTACCTTTCCGTATTAGAATTCTTGAAAAAATAATATTTACTGAAAAGGAAATAATTAATAGTCCAAGCCCTATCTCAGGGTAAACAATATAAAATGTTCCACGTATCATTACTTGTATGGCATTAATTATTAAATACACGTATAAATTTATTAATATAATTCCTTGAATCAAAGTTCCAATCGAGTCTATTTTTGCATGTCCATACATGTGTTTATAATCTGGAGGTTTTTGACTTTGTTTAATAAAATAGAGAGTCAAGGATATAAATACAATATCGACAAATGTATCGACCGTTTCAGATAAAAAACTCAAACTCCCAGTTATTATTACTCCAAATAATTTTAAAGACGATTGAAATAAAATTACTGCCAGCGTAATAATTCCAAACTTGATTTTTTCGTCCATCTTTCAACAAAATTTGATTATTAAGCATAGTAAAATATGTAATAATTTAAAACATTGTGAAAAAAATAAATTAAAAAAAAATATAAAGAAAAAGAAAATAAAGAAGAATAATTAAATTTGAGTCAAGTCTAAATGCAGGTCTGTGATGGGATACGATATACATGGGTGAATATACCCAAAATCATTGTCTATTTCGCGAATTTTCACTTCTGGAGGCATAAAGACCTTACCTGAAAGAAGTTTCGTCCTGCATGATCCACATTGACCTGAACGGCAAGAGTTATTGACTTGGATCCTTAATTTCATTAAGCGTTCGATACTATTTAAGAGAGGTTCAACGCACGGCACTTCAATTACTTCTTTTTTTTTTTGTCTTAATTGCATGAATTCTAGCGTAATTCGTACCTTTTTCAATGCATCGATGTTTTCTGGCCATCCCATTATTTTAGTAACATCATCTGGAACACCAAATGCCTCGTAGATAATTTTATGTCTTGGTACTTCAAGTTCTTTCAATTCATTTAGCACGAAACGATACATTTCTTGGTTTCCCACGATATAATAAAATTTATTATCAATTGAACCAATATTTTTTAAAATCTTGTCTTTTGAAATAAACCCGGATACTCCGCTCCATTCTGGTCCTGGTTCCGAAAGAATATATTGTACTTTAATGTTGGGTCGTCGCGTCTGTATATCTTCTAATTCTTCTTTAAATAAAATATCTTTATCGGTTAAACATCCAAAAATCAACCAAACTTTAAAAGGCAACGCTCTTTCTGAGATATTTCGTAGTATTGATATAAATGGAGTAATTCCACTTCCACCTGCAATAAATACCAAGTTTTTTCCGTGGAAAATACGATTATAATAAAAATTTCCCATGGGTTCTGTAGCCTCGAAAATATCACCAACCTTCAAATTTTCAAAAAGATAAGGGCTTACAAAACCACCTCCTTTTTTTTTCACGCATAACTCGTAGTAAGCAAGTTGATTAGGAGACGATGCAATCGAGTAAGGGCGAGATGTTCTCACGCCATTGATTTCAACCGTGAGACCAATGTATTGTCCTGCTCGAAAGGGTGCTAATACTTTCGTAGATCTTGCCGAAACAAATCGAAATAACTTCGTATCTCCTGAAAGTTGTTTTACATCCGAGACTTGCAACCATAATTTCCCGGGATGTAGTCTATCGTGCAAGGGTTCCAAGCCGTCAAAATACGATGGTACTGTTTGGACTTCCTCCCTCATCTTTTTTAATTTTTGCACGTATTGATATTTCTTTATGTCTTCCATCATTTTTTTACGACACCTCCTTCTTTAATTCTTTTAAACACATGCCCGCAGCAATCCTCCCGCTGTTGATTGTAGATGAAAAACCACCTCCAATATTAGTCCAAGCCCCTGCTAAATAAAGCCCAGGTATTGCTCCTCGGGACTTTAATCGAAGCATCGGGCTGTCCAAAACTCCTTGAGTATAGCCGTATATAGCACCGTCTAAATTCTTTGAATATCGATAATAAGTAAGAGGCGTTGCCGCTTCTACTACTTCTATATAATCGCGAATATTAGGACTAATTGTTTTTTCAACTATCGAAATCATGTGATCTGCTATTTCATCCTTGATGTTATGATATTGATCAGGTGGCACATTATACCAAATTTTTCCAGACATTCCTGTAGTGAGAACGAGTTGAGTAGTTCCAGGAGGAGATATATTTGCGTCAACATGATTGTAACATGCTGCAACCATACTTTCTGGGCCTTCCATTCGTTTCGTGCTCTCATAGGCAGCATCCATATCATCGTCTTTATTTATAAAATTTTCGTGAGCAGTCAATCCTAATTCTTTAAAAGTTGCGTTTAATCCAATATAGACTGAAAACGCCGATGGCCCAATTTCTGGGGCGTAAATCCGCTTAATATACGATTCTGGTACAATTTCCAATGGAAGCATTTTCATCGTTGTACAAATTGGGTTGGCATTTGAAATAATGGCTTTAGATAAATATATATCTCCATTAAGGAGTTCAACGCCACACGCATGGTTGTTTTCAACAAGAATTCGATTCACTAATGCATTAAACTTTACCGTACCTCCAAATTCTTCAATACATTTTACCATACCGCTGGTCAATGCGTGAGATCTTCCTACAGGAAATGCCCCACCCCTCGTTAAATAACTCATGTACATTGCTATAAATAAGATCGCATTTAATTTAGAGGGCGGTAATCCGCCATATCCCCATAATTGAGCTAATACCGACATCAATCTTTTATTTTTAAAATAACGCTTAAAGATTTCCAGGACTGTTAAGCCTGAAACCCTCGCAAGCCATGGATGTTCTTTAAGAATTTCTTGTGGCGAAGCTTTTCCGCGTTTAATTGCTATAAATTCCATCCCCTTTTGGACTTCCATGCAAATCTCTTTAAAGTCTTCTATCCCTTTTTGTTCGGCAGGAAAAAGCTCAATTAGTTTATCAAAATAAGCATCCACACCAAAAGGCATTGTAACATCGTATCCATCGAAAAAAACGCTTCGATATAATTCCGGGACTTGCTTGAATTTAACCTTCCCGGGAATGAGTCCTATTCTTGTAAAAAATCGATAAAGAGGGCCTTGATTACTTTCTGAACCAAAACTATCCAATTCGTGAAGGGCACCTTCAAACTCAAAGCGACCACGAATAAAAGAAGTGGCGAATCCTCCGGGGACATTATTTTTTTCAAGGACTAATACATTTTCGCCTGCAAGGCCGAGTTGGCACGCAGCACCGAGTCCTCCGAGACCTGCACCAATAACAATGACGGAATGAGTTGAAATGACTTGTTTCTCATCAAAATTTTTGATTATCATTAAAATATTTTCATCAAGAAGGTATTTAATAATATGTATTTTAAAATTATTTTATTTTTTAAGAGAAATTTTAAACTAAAAACCTAATAAGAATATTCCCTTCATTTATAATTTTTCTATATAGATAATGGATTAAATAAATAGAATAGAAATGCTTATTAAGTATAGAATTAAATTACAAATAAATTATTGTTCAAAATATAAATAAATCAAAAATAAATAAATCAAAAAGGCGATCAATTTTGGAAGAAACCGTTAAAAAAAAGCTGCCAAGATTCATTTTTATGCAGACAATTGTAATTGGTGTTATTTTTGCAGCAGACCAAGTATATGGTTTTGTGGAGTCAAATTTTTTCAATACATATCTCTCTCACGTGCTTGGACTTTCAGAAATATACATTTCTATCATGGTAGCTAGTTCAGCAACAATGGGAATGATTTTTCTTTTGATCTGGGGCATATTTAGTGATAACACGCGTTCCAAGTGGGGAAGAAGAAAACCATATATTTTGATTGGGGGCATTGTTTCTGGAATTGCTGCTGTTATTTATGCGTTTAGTCCTAACTTTTTTTGGGCATACTTAATAGATGTTGTTATTTTAGGCATAATGTCTAATGCATTTTTCGCTGGAGAAAGGGCAATTATTCCAGATACTATTGAACAGAAATATCGTGGACGGGCTAATGGAATCATTACAGCAATAGGTAATATAGGAGTATTAATTGGAGTTGCACTTTTCTTAATAAGTGATTTACTTTTCAGTGTTCCAGCCCCTTCTGGAGAAGGTAAAATTTTAAATCAAGAAGGTCACATATTTGTTCTTTCATTTGGAGGTATATTGTTATTTGTTGCTGCGATTGTAGGATTTGTACTGCTTAAAGAAAGACCAACCTCAGAATTACCTGCGAAGCAATCCTTTAAAAAGGATTTTGTTAAAATGTTTAACTTTCAAGAAATGAAACAACATAAAGAATTCTTTAAAATAACGATTGCACTGATAGTATATCGGACTGGAATTGGCGTTATAATGCCTTTCTTGTTCATTTACATCTTCACTCTTGGATTACCTACAATAGAGTTACTAATCGGAGTTGCTATAGCATTTCCATTACTTATTTTTGTTACTATATATCTAGGTAAACTCTCTGATAAATACGGAAGAAAAAAATATATACCCTTATCGATTGTAATAATAAGTATTGGAACAGCTTTATTTTCTTTTACTAAAACAGAAACAGGAGTAAACTTGATCATGGTATTTATTTCATTGCCCTTTGTATTAGTAGCGTTATTGGGTATGGCTGCTCCAATGGGTGCATGGAGCCAAGATTTACTGCCTGAAGATCAACGTGGTAAGTTCTTCGGAATTTTGAACATTGTATTTACATTGCCTCAGATTATTGGGGCATTTGTAGCTGCTATTATAATAGTATTAGTTGGTCTACAATATATCTTTATTTTCGGTATTGTATTTTTCTTGGTCTCGATTGTTTTTTTTCTATTGGTCGAAGAAACCTTACAAATGGAAAAATAATGATTCTTAATTTTTTTTTTTTTCTTAATAGCAAGTCAATTAAAAGACAGATCTTTACCAAATCAATCTGAGAACAAGAATTAACAATATTTTTTCTTTAAATCTTCTCACTATCCTATGATTTCTTTCTTAAAAATAGTCTCTTCTACTTTTATTTATTATTAAAATTTTCTAACTTTTAATTAAATACTTTAATGAAAAAACTACTAAATCTGAAAGATATTCAATTAATTTATCATCTGTATCAAATAATTCCATTATAGATAAATGATGATATAGAATTGCATTGATAAGATTATATATGAAAATAAATACTTCAATCAATCTTTCCTCGGGTATTTCTTTAAAGTTTTTATTTGTTTTCCTTAATTTCTGAGCTCTATCTTTAAAAAAATTGAAAATCTTCTCTTTGTGTCCATTATGCAATGTATTATCAGATTGTATAGCAGATCTAAAAGCTAGATTATATCCTTTATTTTCCTCGTGATTCTTAAATAATTCTAAAATAAAATGATTGAGAAAATCTCTAATATTATCGTTATTTAAATTAATTAAATCATCTCTATCCAACATAGTTTCCATTGATTCTTCAAAATATTTTCTTATAATATCTTCTTTCCCTTTAGGAAAATATTTATAAATCGTACCTATACTAATCTTTGCTGATTTTGCAACATGATTTGTACTTGTTTTGTGATATCCCTGTTTTAAGATTAGATTAAAAAAAGTTTTATAAATCATGTCTATTTTTTCTTGTTTGTTTCGAGAAAATTTTTTGCTTGACATTATAATTGTATTAAATGAGCAATTGCTCATAAAGTTTATAAGTGAGCAAAGACTCACTTACTTAAAAATGGAGAGCTCGTGTTTAAAATAAATGACTCAAGAAGAAACAATAAAATTTCACAAACCTGTTGATCAAAATGATATAAATGTTTTGGAATGTCTCATATATCCTATATTTTCTAAAAAAAGTAAAGAAGACAAGCACTATTGGAAGGAAATCCGATCATTATTATTATCTGCCATGAAATATGCCAAAGTTAATTCTTTCAAAAGAAATGTATTTTGGTGGTATGTAAATAGAGCCATAACTAAAGGTCTGAAAAAAGGAATACCTCTTATTAAGGTTGAAGAAACACTGCGAAAATTTATTAGAAGACATGTCGATAATGAAAAAGATCGAAAGGCTAATGCATTCAAATGTGCTAAAAGGAGTTTTGAAAAAGTAAAAGACTACATCGTAGGAGAGAAGATACTTGATCTTGGTGCAGGAGATGGGCTTTTAGCGCTAGAAATAAAGGAAAAGCTTGATAAAGAAGTTGTGCTGGTTGATATTGTAGATTATAATTTTACAGACCTACCATTGATCCTATACAATCCAGAGGGTAAGGTACCGTTAGCGGATGAGGAAGTAGATACTACCATTCTATATACTGTGTTACATCATGCGAGTGACCCCGAACATCTATTGGAGGAAGCAACGAGAGTAACTAAACAACGCTTAGTAATTAAAGAAGCTTATATTGAGGAAGATGATATTAGGATGACTAATAGCTTTTTTGATTGGTTTTACAATCGAGTAATTGGAGACGAAGATATCAATGTACCTCTTAATTTTCTTAAGGTGGAAGGATGGAAAAAACTTCTGAAATCATATGGATTTGATGTTATTGATACTAAATATGTTGGAATTGATGAATCCGTTATACCAGAACATCATGTATTTATTATCGCTGAGAAATCCAATTAGTTAACTAAATACTAAGTTAGAAAAAAATTTAATAATGATATCATTCTAAAATTAGTACGCAAAATTTGATGTGATCGAGTGATTAAATTTAAACGGATTGCTGAAAAAATAGATTTGCAAATTACTTGCCTCCTGGTGAAGCATAACAATAATTGCAATTATGTTTACACCGAAAGATTCCATCATAACCACAATTTAATAAAAATGCAATTTAAAATGTTTTCCAAATTTTTTAAAGTTCTTATTTTTTAGCGGGGGAAGCATAACAATAATCACAATTGTGTTTACAGCGAAAAATTCCAGTATATCCGCCAATATCTTTAGACTTAGAACAACCGCAATATTTTCTTTGGCCAGTGTCTCTTGCCTTTGGTATTGGTTCACCAACAATTTTTTCTATTTTATATGCATCTATACAATGGGCTTGTTCAATTCCTTCTATTTTTAGTAAATCAGGTTGACAACAAGCTTTCATTTTTACATCATATCTATTGCAGGTTTTCTTTAACCTATTAACAATCTCTTTTTTCTTTTCAAAAGTGAGATTGATTGGTATTTTTCCTCTTGAGATCATTCGTTTCTTTACTTTAGGATAAATTGTTGCAAACGAGAAGATCATCTCATCCAGACCTAGTTTGGATATGTTTTCAATAATGTAGTCGAATTTGTTTAAATTGCTTTTTATTTTCATGGAATTCTTAGTTTTATATAAAACTATTGGATCAAACCTGAAATTAACAGAAAGTAAGCCAAATTTATTAATGAGCCATTTTAATTGCGTAAATCTATCTTCTAAAGAAATTTTTACATTACTTTCCAATTCTGAGGGAGAATTAATAGTAAATTGGAAGGAATATCCTTTATATAATTTAAAAAGTGGTTCGTTCATTTTATAAGATTTAATAAATTCCTCAAAGTTTTTACTCCAAAACACCCAAAATTTCACATCATTAGGTTTCAACGAAACACGAGATATTTGTTTTCTATTAAAAGGATTAACCACGTCTACATGTCCTATTTTCATCTTTTCTAAAACCCAATCCATTAAAAATGCTGGAATATCCGTTCTGCGTGAACAAGATATTATCGGAAATTTATCAATTTTTATCGGCTTCTTTATAATCATGAAATTTTTTTGGCAATTAGTTTATTTTAAAGATAATCATGATAACTATATAAAATATAAAGATCATTGATGATATAAAGTAACTATCAATTTGGTGAGTAAAAATTTATTTAACAAAGGAAGAAGAAAATATTTTAGATGGTAATAAAGGTGAAATATATTCAAAGCTCCTTAAATTACTCGTAAAATTAGGTGATTCGTTTAACGCTGAGAAATTAATAGATATAAAATCGGCTCACACCGTTTTGAACTTTGGATTGAATTTTGTGAACGCTGCTGCTGATATTTTACATCAAATAGCAGAGGCGGGCTTAAAAGTTAAGGTGGAAACATCTGCAGACCCCATTATAGATATGGATTATAAGGAAGAATTAAAAGTGGTTTATCCCATGTTTACTCTACACGATCAAATGATGAAGGATTTAGAGAAATTAGGTATTCACGAATTTACTTGTACTCCCTATTTCACTAGTAATAAACCTAAATTTGGAGAGCATTGTGCTTGGTCCGAATCCTCTGCTGTTATATATATAAATTCAATATTAGGCGCCCGTTCAAATCGTGAAGGGGGGCTTGTAGATTTAGCGTGTGCCATTACAGGAAAAACGCCTTATCACGGATTACACTTGACAGAAAACAGAAAGGGACAAATTTTATTTAAAATTCTTTTTGAAGATTGGGATACCTTTGATTTAACCTCAATTGGATTAAAAATTGGAGAAATTGCGGGTAATAAAATTCCTGTTATTGAAGGTCTTAAAAAAGTATCATTTGATGACTTAAAAAACCTTGGTGCTGCCTCTGCTGCTTCAGGCGCAGTAGCTTTAATTCATGTGATCGATGTTACTCCCGAAGCAAAAAAAGTTGAAGACGCGTTTCAAAACGATAAACCAGAGGAAATTATTGAGATAGAGAAAAAAGATCTTAAAGAGCTCAGGGAAAAATATAGCACGGAATGGAAGCAACAACCAAAAAATATTTCAATTGGATGTCCTCAATTAAGCAAGGAAGAAGTATTTAATGTTTTAAAGAAGTTAAAAGGAAAAAAAATTCAGAAGGATATCAATTTTTGGATATGTACTAACAATGACGTGAAAAATTCAATTATAAATTCAGATTTCTCTGACATATTGAAAAGCTCAGGCGCAAAAATAACTTCTTTATGCCCGCTTTTGACACCTTTGCCAAGACCTCTCATGACTAATTCAGCTAAGACTTGCTTTTATAGTAACGCGTCTTATAGAAATTTGGATGATTGTATAAAAGTTGCAACGGAGGTAAAAGAAAATGACTAAGGTGTTAAAGGGTAGAGGTTTGAGTAGCGGAATTGTTGAAGGAGAAGTTTTGGTTACTAAACAACCATTTAGCATCTCTGCAGCTTTTACATTTCCTTTAGTTCAATTTAGTAAGAAATTGAAGGTCGCTGATAGAACACACGAGTTTTATAAAAAAGATGTCAAAGATAAAATCTTAATTTTCCCTTATCCAATCGGTACAACCACTTTAGGATTTGTATTACTTGAGACAATTGTACGAAAAATAGGGCCAAAAGCAATTGTGTGTGAACAAGCAGAACCTTTAATGAGTTCAGGCGCTTTAATCGCAGATATATTTTTTGATTTACAGTTTCCAATAGTCGATCAAATAGATTTTTCCAAATTAGAGAAAATAGAAAATGGCACTATTGTTAAAGTTAATGGCGTTGATGGGACTATAGAGTATTAATATTTAAAAAAGAAAAATATCAATTATTATTACTAATCAATTTTTTTTAATTTTTTATTTAACCCTCTCTTATCTTTTTTTGATTAATCATGAATAAGTTTTATATTTAATAATAATAAAATGAAAACATTACTAATTTTTGAAAAAAACAATTCATTAGGATTAGATTTAAAATGTCTGGTTTTGAAGATTTAGATGATGAAGATATTGAATCTTTAAAAAAAATTTGGAAGATACATGAAAAAGTAATTAAATTAAGAAAAGAAGGAAAATCCATTAATGAAATCGCCAAAATTGTAGGATGGAGCTACGAAACCGTACGAACCTTTTTAAAAACAAATCAATTTTCACCTGATTATATGAGAAATGAATAATTCAAGTTTCAATCTAATTTTTTAAAGCTTGAAATATTTTAAATTATTATGATTCCGTCAATAGAATGGGTTAATAATAAAGTTAAGATGATAGATCAAACTTTACTTCCTCACGAGTTAAAATTTTTAGAGTTTGACGATTATAGAAAAGTCGCTAAAGCTATTAAAGTCATGAATATTAGGGGGGCACCTGCTATCGGTGTAGCCGCAGCAATGGGAATGGCTTTAGCCACTATCGAATATAAAGAGTTTCCTAAAGAGAATTTTTTAAAATCAATGGGAGAGGCTGCGGAAAATATAAAAAACACGAGACCTACTGCTTCTAATTTATTTTGGGCGGTTAATCGAATATGGAAAATTATTACGGATTTTCCAGATACTCCTAAGAACATTTCCGAACTTGTAATTGAAGAGGTGAAAATAATGGCTCAAGAAGATATTAACGTGAATAAAAACATTGGCAAGCATGGTGCTACCTTATTAAATGATGGAGATACAGTCTTAACTCACTGTAACGCAGGCTCACTCGCTACAGTTCAATATGGCACTGCTTTAGCTCCCATCAGAGCGGCAATCGAGGAGGGGAAAAAAATATCAGTTATTGCTGACGAAACTAGACCAAGATTACAAGGTGCCAGATTAACCGCTTATGAATTGCATTACGATAGAATTCCTGTTAAAGTAATTTCAGATACATCCTCTGGTTTGTTAATGATGCTTGGTAAAGTAAAAAAAGTTATCGTTGGAACAGATCGGGTGACATCTGACGCTGTATTTAACAAAATTGGTACTTATTTAGTTGCTCTGGCGGCAAAAGATAATAACATTCCCTTTTATGTGGCGGCGCCAACTTCCACATTATCACTTCACGAGACTATTGATGATGTAACAATCGAACAGAGAGACGGTTTAGAAGTTAGCAATGTGTTAGGAAAAGTTCAAATCGTTCCTGATGGCGTTGAGTGCTTAAATTATGCGTTTGATATAACACCATTTAGATTAATAACTGGAATAATAACTGAAGATGGTGTTTTTTCTCCGGAAGAACTTCTTAAAAAATATAGATAATTGACTTAAAAAGAACTTTCTATTTCCTTTCTCTTTCAAACTCTTCTCGGAGATAGTCTAAAATTTCTTTTAATTTATTTAATTTCTTGAAGGACATTTCCGCATTCTTTACAAAATTTCCATCCTTTTTCGTTAATCGTGTCACAATTAATACAATATCGTCCCTCTTTTTTGGCTTTTGTTTTTAATTGCTTATCTTCTTTTCCGGCTTTTCTCGACCTCTTAAGTTTACCGTAATGAAAAACTCCATACAAACCCATTATAAACATTAAAGGAATAAATAATATAAACCCTCCTATAGCCCTTATTGATGCTATATTCATCTCAGGTAATGCACTTGCAAATTCATAGGCTGCCTTTGAAAAAATTAACCATATCAATATCGAATCGGATTTTACGCGTAATTTTTTGGAGATAAGTTCGGATCTTTTTCCTACAAGGCTTCCGATCGTAAAAAGTATGAGGAATAAATCGAAAATGTAGAGAATTAGCTTGTATATCAAAATATTCATTCCTACAAGTTCGCCTAAATTATAAAACGCACTAAACATTAAATACAGGGAGTAAAATGCAACCCAAACGTAATATATTCCAAGCCATGCGTTTAATCTGCCAATTATAATAAAAATACCTGCGAAAACGCTTAAAATAATGATTAAAATAATAATTAATATTGATATTGACGCAAATGCTATTCCAATAGGGTTTATAGTAAATCCGAATACCAACCCAATGCTATATACCCAAACTAATATTACAACGGCAATAAATATTCCTCCCATAAATTCCCCCCATCTCACGAAAAAACTGATGATTCTTGGCCATTGATAAATTTTTTCGTCCATGTTAATACCAAAAATATAACAATTGTATATAGAAAACGTAGATGTTAGAAAAATGTAAGAAAAAATTGCTATTATAAAAAGAATCATGGAAATATAAATAAAAATTATCATGAGAGGCAAAGCAATTAAGCAATAAACAAAAATTTTTTTAAAAGGAAGTTCCTTTAAATTTTTTCTTAAAATAAATGCCGCAAAACTTAAAACCAAGCAAACTCCTAAAAGTGGAAGGAAAATGACTAATCCATATATTTGAACAGTTTGAAATTGAAATAGTGTAAATCCAACTAGGAGCCATATTATTAAAATTAAAAAAAGTCTATTTTCTTTTTCTCCAAGTTTTTTAAGGTCTTTAAATCCCATAAAGTTATATTAAATATTCTGTTATTTATAATTATTTAATATTTTTTTTTTAAAATCGATTTTTAATTACTTTTAAGACAATTTTGTATGGTTTCTTTTAAATGATTAAGATTTTTTGTTTTACTTAATTCTCTTCTAATAATTGTAGAATTTTCAATGTTTTTCGTTAACCAAATAGAATTTCTCTTTAATTCAACGAATTTAAATTCCTCGTGAGAATGGTTTAACTTCACATCCTCTAAAAATTTATCAATTATTTGCTCATATATTTCGATATTACTTTTGCATTTATCTTTATTATTTTTAAAGGCGATCTCTTTCCCTCTTGTTAAATATTCGTGGACTTGAAGAAAAATTTCAGGATTTCCCATGGTACCTCTTCCTATCATCAGTCCATTAACATCAGCATGATCTAAAAAATGTTTAGCCGATTTTGCATCAAAAATATCGCCATTTCCAACCACGGGGATTGAAATTTTCTCTTTAAATTTTTTAAAAGCATCTAAATCTAATGTTGAATTGTCAAATCGATCTTTTACTGTCCTTGCGTGTAGTGTCAAAAATTCCAATCCTGAATCGTTAATAATCCTTCTGAATTCAAAATTATTGTTAGAATTTTCAAAACCTATCCGAGTTTTTAAAGAGACCGGTCTTGACGAGTATTTTAATGCGATTTTTAATAAACTTTCTAATTTTTTCAAATCTTTCAGTAAATATCCTCCTTCCTTGGCTTTTATGGCTCGATTGGAAGGGCAACCTGCATTAATATCTAAAACATCGAATTTATAACTTTCAAGAAAGTTTATAGCTCTTTTTAAAGCTTTTTCATTGTTTCCAATTAATTGTACGCTAATGGGGCTCTCTTCTTCAATCTTTAACAGCTCATGGATAATTGAATTAGGATTGCTTATTAATCTTTTAGTGTAAATCATGGGAACACAAACTAAACCAATGGGATGAAATGTTCTACAAAATTGCCTATAAGGCGCTGTAGATACGTTAAGAAGCGGAGATAGAATTAAATTATTCTTTAACTTGATGGTTCCCAATTTCATTTTAATTTCATTATCTTAATTATCTTATCTTAATTATCTTAATTATCTTAATTATAAATTAATATTGCCATGTCAGAATATATTAAAGAATACGTGTTTGAGAGTGCTCCTAAAGAAATCACTTATTACGATGGTGAGACATTAAAGTTAAATAATAATTTTTGTTTTTACCATAACAAGAGTAAATTTAGACGAGAATTAAATCGTCTTCAATATCTTTTCAAAGATTATGGCGCGCAACCTCTACTTGCATCAGGGATAAGAGACACATATTTAAGTGAGGAAGTCTCAAATAAATATTTAATAATAATATTTACGACGCAAGAAATCGTTAAAGAAGCAAATGAAATAATAATTGCGCGTTCTGAAATAATTATTCCTCCTGGTTGTTTTTATCTCGAAACAACTTCAAAATTCATGCTCTTATTGGTAAAAGATATGAAGAGATTAATTCTCGGTGTAGACATGATGGAAAAAATATTAAAACAAACCTTCGAACATTTTTTTGATCAAAAAATATTCAATGAATATATCCAGATTCGCCCTTTCGTCTTGATTTCTTGAAACAGTATCATTTTTGCTTGAACGCCAAATATCCCAGTAATAAAGCATATTTAAAGCTATTTCGTCCTTTTCATTCAAGAATTTTACATGGGATAATGATTTTAAAATGATAAATTGTGAAAAATCGTAATTTGCGATATTAATGATAATAAGAATTTTAAAAAAGAAATTAATTAATACTTAATTTTTTGTAATATGTCTCCATGAAGGCTGCTTTACCAAGTGGTACGCCTTTTTTGCGTATTCTTCAATCATCCTGTGAGTATTGAAATAAGCAGCTAAGGATATAGCGTTCTTTTGACGGAATATCCACTCATCATGATTCATGTATGTAGGTATAACCTCATTTTCTAAAATTTCATAGACATAATTAGAATCAATGTTCCAATTATTCTCCATTGCCTTAGGATCAGAATCGTCTGGACCTATTGCCCAACCCGCCAAAGGATTCCTTTTATAACCTTCAAGCCACCAACCATCAAGTACAGAGCAATTTAAAATTCCATTAAGAGCAGCCTTCATTCCACTAGTCCCGCTTGCTTCTCTATATCTCTCTGGAGTATTAAGCCAAATATCGACTCCAGATACTAACATGTGAGCAAGATCCATGTTGTAATTCTCCATTAAAACGACTTTAACGCCGTAATTGTCGTATAAATATTGACCCGATTCGAAGATTTTTTTAATAAAGTCTTTTCCCATCAAATCTTTCGGATGGGCTTTTCCCGCAAATATGAATTGGATATTTCCCTTGCAGATTTTTCCTAATCTATCTATATCGTGAAATATTAATGTTGCTCGCTTATATGTAGCAAATCTCCGTGCGAATCCAATCGTTATTAATTCCTCATCCAAGAGATTCCAAGAGTGACCTTTTTGATAATTTATTAAGTTAAATTTATTTTCAATGTGAGCGTCAAATAGTTCTAAATCGTCAATTTCAATGGCGTTCTGAAGAATAGACGGTTTTGCTTTCCAATTGGGCCACTTTCTATCTAATATTTTTCTAATGGGTTTCGATACCCAAAAGGGGAGGTGAATTCCATTAGTTATATGATCCATCTCATATTGAGGGAACATTTTTCTTGAGATTTCTCCGTGTTTCTTTGCAACTCCATTTCTATATCTGGATAAAGCCATACCTAAAAAAGTCATGTTTAATTCGCCATTGTCATCGCTTAATTTCCGAATCTCTTTTGGAAATCTATTCTGAAAAACTTTGTCAATAAGAGATTGTTTAAAGCGATCGTGTCCTGCAGGTACCGGCGTGTGGGTAGTAAAAGCTACTTTCTCTTTAACTTTATTAATATCTCCCAAGTCGTTGTAAAGCTCTACAGTTGCAAAGGAACCGTGTCCTTCGTTAAGGTGATATACTTCTATATTATTATAACCTAAAGTTTTTAATAATTTAACTCCACCTATTCCTAAAATCATTTCTTGAACGATTCTATTCCAACGAGATGTTGAATCATATAAAGAACCCGTCATTTTTTTCATCCATTCTTCGTTTCCTTCAATATCTGTTGTTAGAAGATAAATGGGTAAAATATGACCTGATTGCCCTACAACTTTATATAACCAAGCACTGATGAGGATGTCTTTATCTTCAATTTTTAACGCAATAGGTTTGTCAATTTTTTCAAACTCGTAGAAAAAGTTCCATTCGATTTCTTTTTCTTTTTGTTCGCCATTCTCGTTAAAGAGTTGATAAAAATATCCTGAACTATAACATAAACATATTCCAACCATTGGAATTTCTAAATCAGCAGCAGATCTTACTGTATCTCCTGACAGAACACCTAATCCTCCACTATAAGTTGGTATATTGGATTCAAGAGCGATTTCCATTGAGATATATGCAATAGTAGTATTATCTTTTAAATTTCGGTTAATTTCCATTTTAAATCAAGCTTATTTGTTTTTATTTTTTAATTCACATGAAAAACAATTTCCATAAATTAATAGTTTTAAAGAAATTTTGATTTAAATTCTTATGGAAAAGATTAATTTTTTTTTTACTATTTACCATATTCTGAGCAGAAAGCCATGTCCTTTAGGGCATGGATGAATGCGCATAAAAATCACTAAACCCACATAGTTATATCCTTTTTATAATATCTAAGCAATTGATTTATGATGGAATATCAGAAAGATCAACATAGAGTCTACTCCCTCATGTACCACTTAATATTTGTAGTAAAATACCGTCAGCATATTTTTTTAGAAGATAGCGGCATTATTGAAGCTATAAAAACGAAGATTGTGGAATTATCT
>JAUWRB010000201.1 GCA_030610785.1 Promethearchaeota archaeon
TTTCTTAAATTATAATTTATTAGTAAGTTTTTAATTTTTTTTAAAAGAAAAATCTTCTTAAATATTCAAATTAATAGTAAAATCTTTAATATGATAAAAGCTATTCTGCCAGGATTCCTAGATTAGATGGTTTTTAAATCCAAATCCAGATATACTTCTTACTTCATAATTAAGTGAATATCGGTTATTTATTTTTTATTAGTTCACTTATGTCAATACCGGTAATTTGCGTAAGCTGGAACTGAATAAAGCCCCCCATGTATGAATATGCCAAGTTTAGCGTCGTGAAATCAATCTGGAACTTGGTGAGTTTTAACAGATTTTAGATCTGGTTGATAAGCCATTTTTTATACATAATTTTTGTTTATAGGACTTATATTTTCTTTTCAATTCCAATTAAGCTTCAATATTATAGGTTTTAAAGAAATAATTATAGAAAAGTTTAATATACTTTATTTTCATTAATAGATATGAAACGAGTAAGAATAGGTTATATAAATGTCGGAAAAAGAAGTATATGAAAAAAAAATTAATGAGATTATGGAAGGCGTGAAAAAAGAACTTGATAGAGTGGATTCCATGACAATGAAAGAATTAGAAGAATTCAATCAAAAACTTATAACGACTCAAAATATAGTAAAGAATTTGGCAAAACTAAGAAAAGCCGTTAGCCCCAGCAAGACAAAATCAGTCTTATCATCGATCAAAAGCTCAAGTATTAAGGTAAAAGATAATATTAAGGCTAAAAAAGATGCTTATGTATTAAATAGAAAATTAAATAAAGAATTCGAGGCAGAAAATTCTAAAAATGATAAATTCTGTCCTAATTGTGGGACAAAATTAGCTTTAGATTCAAAAATTTGTAGTAAATGTGGAACTGAAATAATATAATTTTTTTTTTCTTGTATCCAATTATTTGCTTTTTAATGAATAATTTATTAAATAACATTTAAATTCTTTCTAATATGAACTTGCAAATATCAATATAAAAATATTATTATACGAATAAAATGAAAGATAAAGAACCGAAAATAGACGATAAAAGCGAATTAGAAGGAGAATATTCAACTAAAAATGTGCTATATTATAGCGGTGGTTATTTCGCAGATCTTGTAGCATCTCAATTTTTTTCATTTTTGTTATTCACATTTTATTTCACAATCGTAGGATTAGATGTGAATTTACTTACTATAGCATATATTATCTGGGCTGTGTGGGATAGCATTAACGATCCGCTCATGGGAGCATTATCAGATCGGACAAAATCAAAATGGGGCAAAAGAAAGCCATATATTATTGCAGGAATCGTTCCTACATGCTTAATACTCATATTTTTATGGACACCTCCTTTAGGCTCTAGTATTTCAAGTTTTATTTATTTTATAATAATGATAATGTTATTTGATCTATTCTATACAATGTTTTCTTTAAATCAAACTGCTCTTTTTCCAGAAATGTATCAGGATTTAGAGATTCGAGCTAAAGCTAATAATATTATTCAAATTGTTGGCATTATTGCTCTCATTTTTGCGTTTATTGCTCCGAGTTTTTTTATTCCAAAATATACCGATTCTCAATACGCAGTGAACTATGTTTATGCGGGCATATTCATGGCTATTATCGTTGCAATATCTGCAGGGATTTTTATAAAATTTGGAATAAAAGAACGAATTGAATATTCTAAAGATGCTGAAACGGCTCCATCATTTTTCAAGTCCTTATCGCTTTCATTGAAAAATAAATCATTTACAACTTACATTGTCGCAAATTTTGGAGTTTTTTATGTTTTTGGAATGCTTCCCATTATAACGCCTCTTTATGCTGAATTTGTATTGGGGATAGATCAAGCATTTCTCCAATCTGTTTTGTTAGGCATTACATTTATTTCTGCTGCGCTATTCATGCCCTTTTGGAAGTTTATTTCTGTTAAATTAGGTGTTAAAAAAGGTCATATAACTGCAATGGCGGTTTTAATTATTACTTTGGCGCCATTTCTTTTTATTACTGAAATAATAGGAGCTATTATAACTTATATAATCGCCGGAATTGGACTCGCTGGAGTTTTATTCTTCCGAATGGTAACAATTTCTACTATAATTGATAACGATGAGTTAACAACAGGAGTAAGGAGAGAAGGAGGGTATATGGGAATCAACGCGCTTTTTATTCGATTATCAACGATTGCCATATTCTTAACAATCAGTCCCGTATTTAATAGCGTAGGGTGGGCGGTATTTGACCCTATAGCCACCACAGATACTATTTTTGGACTTCGATTGTTGATGTTCGTATTTCCAGCAATTGCGTTAGGAATTGGCATTCTTTCAATGAGTCGATTTCCCATAACCAAAGACAGATATGAAATAATAAAATTAAAAATGAATGAACTGCACCAGAAAAAGAAAGAAAAACTCAAACTCTAAATAATTTTAATAAATAATTATCTAAATTTTTTATTTTTAAATTTTTAAAAATAATATTCCAACTTTTATTTTAAATAAAATTAACATCATTATTGATAAAGATACATGAATCTTTCCATGTAATATAAAAAGACCATGTTAAAATGACCCGAGAAATATATATCGTTTGCGTGACCAGCTAAAGGAAAGTAAATAATGGCACATTTCTCGTTTCCTTTTACTGTATATGTATCTTTCAGATTTTGTGAAATAGTCCAGGGTACAAGTCCATCTTGATACCCTTGAAACACCAAGCACGGCGGGCTGTTTGCTCTTACCATGAACTCTGGTCGAATTAATTTAGGATTTCCTAATGTAAAAGGCAATAAATTTGCTGGATAGAATGGAATTAATCCTTTAATTGTTATATCTGGACTAAATAAATAATAAAACTCTCCGCTGGCAATAGCAAGAGCCGTCGCACATGTTAAATGACCTCCAGCAGAACCTCCCGATATAAAAACTGAATTGAGGTTTGCTCCGTATTTTTTAGCGTTAGAAGAAAGATATTTAGTAAATTCTCCAATGTGTCGTACCATATCATCTATATCAAAATTACCTAATACATTTTCGGGCGTTAAAAAATCACTTTTTCGATCAGGACGACGCAAACCATATTGAATATCAAATACAATATATCCTTGAGAAGCGAAATATTTATTCATCTGCATCATGTTTGATATTCCCTTATCATATGATCTCCAAGAACCTCCATGAATACGAATTAGCGTGGAATTTTGCCCAGGGAGATCCTTGCCATTATTTTTTGGCATGTACACATCAAAATATAGCGTGATGTTTTCGTCTACCAAGTGAGGACTTTGCTTTCCATTAAAATATAGTATATTTTTTTTAACAATATAGTCGCCCTGATATACTCCTAAAAAATATTGCGGTGTTGAATATTGCGTTTGCATGAAGTTTTGTTCTATAGTGGGATCAATTTTGTCGCGCCAATCTTTACCAAAAGCCTCAGTAAAATTATCTTCAGAATTCTTTATTGCAATGGGAGTTAGAGCGAATGGCATGAAAAAAATGCTGGAAATTATAATACCAACGAGCGCAAAACCGAGAAAAACGCCTTTATGCCTTTTTCGATAAATTGTTTTCAAAAAAATCACGGTTGCTCCAAGAAATATGAAACTAAAACCGAGCGCAAATTCCGGAAAAAACATTCCAAGGATACCACGCTCACCCATAATTATAGCAAACGATAGATATACGCCCAAAAACAGCATAAAAATAATGAAAATCTGCACTATTATTTTAATTATTTTCTTTACTTTGGTTTTAGAATTAAAACTCGAATTACGAAGTTTTTGACCCCAAATCTCATCGTTAAGTATATTAGTTACAACCAAAACTGAAATATAAAGTCCAAAAATCAAGGTTCCAAAATAACCAC
This sequence comes from Promethearchaeota archaeon, assembly GCA_030610785.1. Classification (GTDB taxonomy): domain Archaea; phylum Asgardarchaeota; class Lokiarchaeia; order Sigyniarchaeales; family SOKP01; genus JAUWRB01. The sequence continues at coordinate 3,868 of JAUWRB010000201.1, forward strand.
CAAAAACTATCAAGTATAAAATAAAAATATCGACTAAGGCGTTTGAATAAGAAACTGAAATCAAAAAATTTCCAAACATCATGCAAATCATAGCAACGCTGAGAATAAATGGGTACAAATAACACATTAGATTTATACGATTTCCAAGATAACTTGATTTATTCAATAATTTACTTGTAAAATAAATGTTAAAAAAACTAAATATCAATGTAGCAATAAAAATTATTCCGCAAGCATCCCAAAAAATATTATAGAAAGGAGTTATTATGTAGATGATTCCAAAAATTATCGAGCCAGCATTTAAAACGATGGAAGTAAAATTAATATTTTTTATAGATAAATATTTTTTCATGGTTAATAATATCAGAGTTTTACTTCATTGTATAAATTAAAGATAAATAATCCTTATTATATTTTAAATCTTAGTTTTGATAATTGAGCTATAAAACTTCTTTTTTAAAAAATTTGTTAAACAATATATAATAAAATCATTAGTTCATTAATCTTAAGGAGAGTTTAATTTTTATATTCTCTTTAAAGGGCCTAACTCTTTTATTTGGTTAGTAAATTCGGTAATTAAATCGGCAAAACGCTTACCTTCAGAAGCACTTACCCATTCAAGCCTAACACGCTTTTCATTTATGCCTAATTGTTTAATAATTATCTCGTGTAATCGACTAAACCGTTCTAGGGCATATTCATTTCCACTGATGTAATGGCAATCTCCTATGTGGCATCCACTAACTAAAACGCCATCTGCGCCATCCTTAAGACCTTTTAATATGAAGGAAGGGTCAACTCTACCAGAGCACATGACTCGCACGATTCTTATATTAGGGGGATATTGAAAGCGGGAAACGCCTGCTAAATCAGCTCCTGCGTAACTACACCAATTGCAACAAAACACTAGAAGTTTGGGGTTAAATTCTTTTTTTAAATTTGCTTTTTTTTTTGCTTTTGACATTTTTTCTTTTCTCCGATTAATTTTTTACTTTTTCTAATAAAAGTGAGTCTATCATGGCGCCTATTTGATTAAAATCGTAATGTTTTATTGATATAGCACCAATAGGGCAAGTAGCAGCGCAAGTACCACATCCCTTGCATAGAGCAGAATTAATTGAAGACTTTTTTATAATCATTTCTATATCTTCAAATTCTTTTATAATCTCTGTTAGTTCGATTGCATTATAAGGACAAACTTCTTCACATTTTCCACATCCAATACATGTATCTGGATTCACTTCTGCAACTAATCCAGAAGTGGTTATTTCTTTAGCACTCAAAAATCTACTTGCTCTTCCAGCAGCTCCATTTGCTTGAGCTACAGAATCTTGAATATTCTTTGGTCATTGAGCACATCCACATAAGAAAATTCCATCTGTAGCAAAATCTAATGGTCTTAATTTAACGTGTGCTTCTAAGAAAAAACCATTATTATCTAAAGGTACCTTAAGCATTTTAGCTAATTCTTTTAAATTATCTGCTGGAATCATGGGAGTTGCTAAAACAATTAAATCCGTTTCAAAATCAATATTTTCTTGTAGATTTGTATCAAATATCTTTATTTCGTATTTTTCAGGATTATTACTTTTTTTTGTAATTTCGGGCATTTTATCTAAATCATATCGTAAAAAAATCGCGTCTTTTCTTCTATCACGGTAATATTCTTCAAATTCTTTTTTTGCCATCTGAATATCTCTATAAAGAGCAACGATTTCAAGGTCTGATTTTAGTTCTTTTAATATATTAATGTTTTTAATAGTTATACTACAGCATATGTTAGAACAATAAGTAATTCCTTCCTTTTGTCTAGCATTTACGCATAATATAAATGTTACACGTTTAATTTTTTCAAGCCAAGATTTATCTTTATCTTGTAATTTTTGTTCTAACTCTAATTGAGTCATGATATTTTTATTTTTACCGTTATATAGGAAAAGTCCTTTAGGTTTAAGTTCTTGGCCTCCAGTAGCAACTATAATTGTGCCTATTTTTAAATCTATTTGCTTATTTTTTGAATCCATGATGGAGACATTATAATTTCCTATATAGCCTTTAACATCTTTCACTTTAGAACTTAAAAAGATTTGAATATTTTTATTTTTCTTAACATTTTCTATTATTTCTTTTAAAAAGATAGAAGCATCCTCTTGAACTGGATATAATATATTTAAATTATTTAAATTTCCACCTAAAATTTTCTCTTTCTCTATTAAATAAGTTTTAAATCCTTGATCAGCTAGACTTAGAGATGCTGTCATTCCAGAAATACCACCTCCAATTATTAATCCTGTGGGGATAACTTCTAATTTTTCTTCTTTTTGAGGCTTTATTAATCTTACTTTTGCAACTGCCATTCTAATTAAATCTTTAGATTTTTCAGTGGCAGCTTCTTTTTCAGTCATATGAAC
>JAUWRB010000006.1 GCA_030610785.1 Promethearchaeota archaeon
GACCATGCATCTACTTTAATAAATACGATAAAATACTACACGAGAAAATCTGATTCGGACAAGAAAGCTAGGGCCTTACAAGCAGAAAGAATTAAATTGCAGGAGCAAGAATTAAAAGCGCAAGAAGAACTATTGCTAGAGTCTCGTGCCAAAGAAGAGGAACGCCGAGAAGAACGGGAAAAATTGGAACGAATGAAAAAATTGAAGTCTAAAAAAGAAGAAAAAATAGCAAATAGAACTTATAAAAGGATCGACGAGGCGGAGGCGCTAGCAAAACAATACGAGGCTGATTTAAAAGAAGGAAAGCTTTATGAGTGCGTCTACGGCGAGGTCATTGATAAATATCGCGAGGCTAGAGCGAGATTCGAAGAAATTGGGTGGAAGGATCAAGCTATTACATTATTAAATACGATAAATTACTACAAGGGAAAATTGGAATCGGACAAGAAAGTTAGGGCATTAAGGGCTGAAAGAATTAAATTATACGAACAAGAATTAAAAGAACAACGAAAAGCAATAATGGCTGAAAAAATGAAAGTAAAAGAGCAACAAGAAGAACTGGCAAAATTGGAGAGAATGAAAGAATTAAAAGCGGAAAATGAACGAAAACTATCAGATAGAGCTTTTGAATTGATTAACGAAGCGGAAGATCTTGCAAAGCAATACGAGGCTAATTTGAATTCAGGAGAACTTCCAGAATGTGTTTATAGTGAGGTCATTGGTAAATATATCGAAGCAAGAGCTAAATTCGAAGAAATAGGGTGGAACGAGCAAGCAATTACATTATTAAATACGATAGATTATTACAAGGAAAAATTGGAATCGGATAAGAAAGTTAGGGCATTGAAGGCTGAGAGAATTAAATTACATGAACAAGAATTAAAAGAATTAAAGGAACAACAAAGATTAGACAAAATTGCCAAGGAAAAAGAAGAAAAATTGCATGAACAAAAAGAAAAGGCTCGTTTATTAAAAGCAAAAGAAGAAGAAACTATATATGAAGCATTAAAAGCAAAAGCCTTTAGTTTATTGGATAGTGCTAAAATTGAAATAGGGCAAAATAATTTCGACAGGGCAATAGAATTTTATCATGAAAGTGAAAAAATATTTTCTGAAATTTCTTGGCAAGAAGGGATTAAAATGGTAAGAGAATCCATGATCTCAATCAATAAAAAAAAGGAGGAATATATAAAAAAACAGGAAGAAATAAAAGAGCAAGAAGAAAAAAAATTACTTTTAGGAAAGCAATTAGAAGAAAAAATTGCTAAGTCGAAAGATTTAGAGAAGTTGCAACAAGAAAAAAGGAGAATTGAATTAGCAAAAATTCAAGAACAAAAAGACAGAGAAAATACAATTTCAGAAAAAGCATTTTATTTACTCGAGCAGGGCACCTTATTATTAGACCACAAAAAATTTCAAGAAGCCTTAGAAAAATACATTGAGGCTAGAAATCTTTTTAATGAAATTAAATGGTTTCACGAGGTTCATCGTATAAATAGCGAACTTTTATTTAATCTTAAGAAAGAACAGAAAAAGGTTGAGAAATTTGAAAAGGAGAAAAAGAAAATAAAATTACTGAAAATGGAAGAAGAAAAAAGAAAAAAACTTGAAACACTTAAGAGAGAGGAAGAACGAAAAAAACTTAAGAAATTGGCAATTTACGAAATAATTGACAAGAGTATCATGGAGGATTTAGAGAGAGCTAATAGGGTTATCGAGAGTCAAAAATACAATGAGGGAATTTTACAGCTTAAAAATGTAATAAAAAAAATGAAAAAAAGCGGAAAGGACGAAGAACTCGAAAAAATTTACCATCAAGTTGATGATATAAAAAATCAATCGCATGTTCCTTTAATTACTTTAGAAGAAATAGATATAAACGAAAATATGGAAAAATTCCTTTTAGGTTATCAAGCATTAGATAAAGCAGGAATATCCATATCAAAAAGTAGCTTTATGAAAGCAGTTTCAGAATTAAACGAAGCGAAATTCAATCTTAAGTATACAAAAATTGGCGAAAAATTTAGTATAAAAATTGACGATTTAATTAATAGTTGTAAGGGTAAATTAGACGTAAAACCAGTTAAAGAATTATTTCAAGTTAAAGAAGAAGTAACTAAAACAGAAGAAGAAATACTTAAAGCAAGAATCGAAGCAAGACGAGCAGAGAGAAAGCGAAAAGTCTTAGATTTATTAGGAAAGAAATGATTTTTAAGATAATATTTCTTATTTTATAATTTTTAAAATAATTTATAATTAATTTTCAATCATTAATTAAAAAAGGGTCCAGATTTATGAAGATTATCTTCTACCATTATCTACATTATTTTTTTTATAGATGAAAATTTAAAAAAAATTAAAAAAAAAAATCTTGTTAGAATTTTTTTAAATATTGTTTTTTAATTCAGGCTCAAGTTACTCTTGATCGCTAAATAAATCAACCGATTTCTCAATTAAGAATTCAGTTTTAATGAGATCACGAATTCCAACTCTAATAGCCTCACTTCTATTGGGGAACCTTCCTTCTGCTACCAAGACTTCTAAAATGTCAAGATATTTTTCCGGTAAATTAAGAGATATTAATTTAAAATTAATCACCATAATTTTTTTGATAATAATATATATACAGAGGTGATATAAAAGTGCTTTAATGGAAATCAACCCCAAGAAATCCGACAAAAAAGAGAAAAGTATATTATTAAGCTTTTGGATTATTAAAATTGAAAATATTCTTCGGAAAAAAGAATAGAGTCAAGATTTAATGTTCATAAAAAAAGAAATAATAGGAAAAAAATAATGCAATATTTTTAAAAATGAAAATAATAACCACTGAAAAATAAACAAAATTTATTGAAATCTACTAATATTAATAACAAATAGATAAGATATATACTTGAAAACATGTTTAAATTCATTTAATAGATTAAAAAAATGGTATAAAAATTTAAGAAGTGAATTAAATTGTCTAAAACAGTGTCACCAAATATAATTATCAACGAGGAAAAATGCGTAGGATGCAGAATTTGTCAATTGTGGTGTTCTTATATTCATAAAAAAGTATTTATTCCATCTGAGGCCTATATCCAAGTAAAAAATGTTTACGATTTGAACCCCAAAATTTCGTTTTTAGATGGGTGTACAAACTGCGGTCAATGTGTTGAATATTGTCTTTATGGAGCTTTGACATTGAAGGAGGTAGAGGATTAATGGAATGGAACGGATATACCGGTAATATTTTAAATGTTGATTTAACACGAAATAAGATCTCAATTATTAAAGAGAATCTCGAAGATATTAAACAATTTATTGGTGGGATTGGCATAAATTGCAAGCTCGCAGCAGAATTAATTAAACCAGGTATTGACCCTTTATCAGAAGAAAATGTTATTATAATTGGCACAGGTCCCATGGTTGGTACTATCACGCCTGGTGCTTCGCGAGTTGTTGGGATCTCTAAATTTCCAGCATCTGGAGCAATTGCCAATTCGTGCGGAAGCATGAGTTTTGGATTCCACTTGAAACAAGCTGGATTCGATCATGTGATCATATCTGGTAAAGCAGAAAAAGCAGTTTATTTGGAAATATTAGACGATCATGTTGAATTATGTAATGCAACAGATATTTGGGGAAAAGATATAGTAGAAACAACAGATCGATTATGGAAAAAACACGATGGGTCGTGTGGAGTCATCGCAATTGGTCAAGCTGGCGAAAATTTAGTTAAAGGAGCTCTAACTTTAATTGACAAAACTTCTACATTTGGGCGTGGCGGGCTTGGAGCGATCATGGGTTCTAAAAAATTAAAGGCAATAGTCTCAAAAGGAACTAAAGGTGTTTCGATTGCTGATCCTAAAGAATTCAATAAATTATATAAAAAACTCATTGAACGTATTAGAAATTATCCTCATAGAAAGTCTTGGATTGATTTAGGAATGCTAAGAAGTTTACCCATTGGCATGTTATTATCCATGAAGGGGCAAAAAAAGAAAGCAAGACAATGTAGCGATCGCGTGTATCTCAAAAAATTAAAAAAACGGAGAATAGCGTGTCCTTCTTGCCCAATGGCCGATAAAGATATTCTTGAAATTAAAGAGGGAAAATACGATGGTTTGATTCATTATACATCTTCCGTGATAAATCCTTTCATGATGATGACATTAGACAGTTTGAATACTTATGACGAGACGATTAATGCATTCGATCTTATTAATAGATATGGATTGGATTCATTGACAATTACTACGCTTTTTCAATTTTTAAACGACATGAACGATAAAGGAATACTTAGTAAGAGCGACATGGGATTTGAATGGAAATGCGATTATAACACGTTAATTAAATTAATTGAAATGATTGCCTTTAGAAAGGGTTTTGGAGACATCTTAGCCGAAGGATGGAAAAAATTAGCGGATATGAACGAAACTATGGCCACTGAAATGCTCGTGGTAAAAGGATTGGATGTGGTTTTCGAGCCTCGATTATTGCGCCTCGGTACAATGGAATTTGAACAAGTTGTGAATCCTAAAGGCGCCCATGTCGCTTCAGGAGGTTCCCCCACTTATGTTAGTTCAGGAGGATCCATGGAGAGATTTAAAACTCATTTTAGGAGAATGGGTATTCCCGAATTAGCCTTCAACAAAATTTTTACTCCTCCTCGAAAGGAGATGGGTATAAATGTTGGAAGATTAACTCGATACTCTGAAGATTGGTACACGGTATTGACAAGCACAGGAATTTGTGCAAGAGCTCAAATGAACAGATTCTGGAGTCTTGAATCGATCACAGCTTTTTATAACGCCATAACTGGTTTTGATTTAATTCAAGAAGATTTGAGAAAGGCTGCTGAACGAGTTTGGAATTTACTTAAAATAATGAACATGAAAGAAGGTTTCTCTCGAAAGGACGATAAATTCCCGAAGGAATGGTTTAAGCCATTAAAATTCGGAGATAACGAGCTTAACTTTCAAGATTTTTATGGCTCAACGACTATTACTACAGAAATCGCAAACCAACTACTTGACGATTATTACGATGAGAGGGGCTGGGATAAAATAAATGGACAACCAACGCTAGAAAAAATAAAGGAATTGAAACTAGAGAAATATCTTTAGTTTTTAATTCTATATCTATTGCCACCTTAAATCTTCTTAATTGGTTTTAAATTTAATATATTGATTTAATTTGCAAAAATATATATAGCTATCGTTATATGTAACACCTAACACAGTATTTTTAGTGTTTTCACATAAATGTAAAAAATGATAACAAATGACAGAGATTCAAGAACAATTAAAAGAACACCTTGAGAACGGCGAAGATTGGCAGAAAATGGAAACACCCATTGAAGGCGTTTTCGTTGTAAAGGTTCCCGAAACAAAAACTAGACCCGCCTTATTGTTTTTAGAGATAAATCCTTTAAAAGATGATGGTAAACCACTGAAAAGAAAAGGATTATTCGTGGGAAGTAAAGAAATGTTGATTAAATTTTCAGAAACCTTAAACGATGATAAAACGTTTCAATTAATCGGAGAAATTGATAAAATCAATCCAAAAGGTTCAAGAAATGGCGGTCCATTAAAGAAATTGAAAATGTAATTTTATAGTCGTAATACAGTTTTTTTTTATTTTTTTTTAAAAATTTTTAATTTATTCTTTTTCACATAACTATTAAATTCAAAAACATCTAATTTTTAATTATATAATTCATAAAATATAATAATAAAAGTAAATAATTCACGAGATAAAGAAAGGTGTAATTTTTTGGTCGAAAAGAAATGTGATGTATGTGGAGGCACGAGTTTTATGATTGCACACGACGAATGGATGCAACGAACTTTTAGATTTGTTGAAAAGGGTACTCTTAACATGTGTGATGGTTGTGGAGCTAAATATTTAGTCTGTGCTAAATGTGGTGGTCTTTTTACGCGCGTTCATCCAGCTTTAGAAGCATGGGAGGTCAATCAAAAGTGTCCAAGCTGTGGTTATGAAGATCCTGAAGTAAAAGCTTGGGATGGCGTATCAGCCAGATAAAAAACTTGATGTGATGTCCTCCAAGTCGATAAATGTTGAAGTTCTTTTTTCTTTAAAATTATCATTTTAAAACTTTTAAATGAGTTTTTTAAAACTTGTTCCTTAATTGATTAATTCCCATTTAAGTAAAATTTTCAGTAAAAATTAAAATTAATAAAAGATAATAGAATAAAAATAACATGATTTAATTTTTAATATTAAAAACAGCACAAGTAAATTTAAATTTTGAAATAACAAATATAATTTTAAGATAATGATTATTTTTTTATCGATGATTTATCATGAATAATATTAAAGTTGAAATTGCTACACCAGAACAGATAGATGAGTTAAGAGATTTAACAAAACTCTTAGTTGAGGGTCTTGGTCAAAAATTTGAGTCAAAACGTTTTGATTGGGGCATTCGCCGAAGGTTGTTTGATCCTTTACAAAGACACGGAATTTTAATAGCTATAGATGAAGATACTAACGAAATAATTGGGATGATTATTGCTGAGCTTCGTATAGATCCATTTGGTGCTTCAGAAGGCTATATTAAGCAGTTGTTTTTGAAAGATAAATACCAAGGTAAAGGAATTGGACAGGAATTATTGAAAAAAGCACTCGAGCATTTGAAAAAAATTAAAGTTGAGAGAGTTAAAGTAAATATTAAAGAAAAAGCTAATAAAGCGGCATTGCTTTATCAAAAGCTGAAGTTTAAAAAAGTTTATGAGGTTTTAGAATTAAATCTGAAAGACCTGAAAGACACGAAAAATGACTCTTGATTTAGATATTCCTTGGACAGAAAAATATAGACCCGTTTCTTGGAATGACATTGTTAGCCAAAATATTGCGATAAATAATTTGAAAGATTTTGTAAAAAGTGGAAACATGCCCCATATGATTTTTACGGGGCCCGCTGGTACGGGGAAGACTAGTACTGCCTTGATTATAGCAAAAAAGTTGCTAAAAAAAGAGAATTATTATCGTGATTTATTGGAGTTGAACGCTTCTGATACGGTGCGAATGTCCTATGTTAGAAGAGTCTTAAAAGCTTTTGTAAATCAGAACATGAATCCTGGAGAAAAAAATTTAAAAATTGTTATTTTAGACGAAGCCGATAATATTCCTAATACAGTTCAACAAGCTCTTAGGCGAATTATAGAAAAAACTTCGTCTAGCGTAAAATTCATTCTAATGTGTAATTACATTAATCGAATCATAGATCCAATTATCTCTAGATGTGCAGTATTTAGATTCGTGAATCTTTCCAAAGAAAAAATAAAAGAAAGATTGATATACGTTGCCCAGAGAGAAAAATTGCATATTCCAGAAGATAAAGCTGAAAAATTTTTCAATACATTATTCTTTATTTCGGGTGGAGATTTAAGAAAAGCGATAAACACTTTACAAATGTCAGTAGCTTTAGAATTATCGGGAAACATTGAAATTAACGAAATTTTAAAAATTTCGGGATTTTTAGACGAGCCTACCTTGGAAAATTTAATTGATGCCTTTCAAGCAAAAGATTTCAAGAGAGCAAGAAATATTGTGAATTCATTTAAAAGTATTGACAGTAGAAATTTTATTCGGCAAATATTAGGCGTTTTACCTCGAATAAAAAGCATTAAATCAAAAAATTTAACCATCTTACGCGCTTACATGGGAGATATTGATTTTCGAATTAGTCAAGGAGCAGATGAACAGATTCAAATTCTATCCCTTATAGCAGAAATTGTAGATAATGTTAATAAATTATAGAAATTTTTACAAAAAATCGAAAAAGAGCAGAAAAAATTTTGACTATTGAACTTGAAATACCCATCTGGCGAATTAAATATCTTCCAAAGAATTTGGATGAGATTTGTGGAAGAAAAAATGTAATAAATCGAATGAAAGACATGATTAAAAAGAAAAATTTTCCACATCTATTATTTGTGGGTGTGGAAGGTATCGGAAAGACAACTATTGCTCAATTATTTTCAAAAGAATTTCTAGGTCAATTTTTTGATATGAATTTTAAAATTGTATACGCTAATGTTCCATTGACTGATGACGAAAGGAAGCAAGCTAAAGCTGAATCTTATGTTTCAACAAGTAAAATCGGTAGTATTGCGGGAAAAAAAATAACGACACCTGCTTTCGTTCAAGTTAAAGTAAAACCTTTTGTTCAACTAAAAGTGATGGGAGAGGCGCAATTTAAAATTTTAGTGGTAAAAAATTTTGAGGCTTTAGGCTCAAACCAACAAGGTTTTAGAAGATTAATGGAAATCTACGGATCAAATTGTCGAATGATTTTAATCACCACAAAAATTTCAGGTATTATTGACCCAATCGTTAGCCGATGTCAATTATTTCTAATGTCTCAGGTTAATTATGATTCTTTTAACAAATTAATATATATAATAGCTGATAACGAATCCTTAGAAATAAAAGATAACGCAATTGAAATACTGTATAAAATCACTGATGGTAAAATTTCTCGAGCAATTGATCTTTTACAATTATGTAGCATCTCTAGTAAAATTATTGATTTGAATAAATTATACGAAAACTCTCAGAGATTTCAAAATAATTTACCTAGGAGCCTCTTATTAATGGCTTTTAGAGGAGATTTTCCAAAAGCGAGAGAATTATCAAGAAAAATCATGTCCAGTTATAAGTATAATTCTCACGAGCTCTTTAATTTGCTCCTTCAAGAATCAAGTAGCTTGCCGCTAAGTAGATATGCTCGCATTCATTTAATTAATTTAATAGCTGATGCGGACTTTAGAGCACTTAATGGCTTAGACAATGACATTCAAGTATCTACATTATTATCGAAAATCTGTTTATTTTCTGAATATTTATAGGTGGATCTCATTTCATTAAAAACAAAATCTAACATTCCATGGGTAGAAAAGTATAGACCCAAGAGTATTAAGGAAATGGCGTTACCAACCGCTAAAATTAGCGGTCATAGAGTAAACTTATCAGATGAATTAATCGATTTCATCAAGAATTTTTTTAACGAAATAAAAAGGATAAACGCAGAAAACAAAAAGATTAGAGCGTATAATAGAACTGCTATTGAAAAAGACCAAAAAGAAGAAATAAAGTTAGCTCCAGAGAAAGCTGCGATATTATTAGAAGGGCCTCCAGGTGTCGGAAAGACTTCAATCGTATTTGCCCTTGCCAACGATTTAAACATGCAAGTCATGGAAACAAATGCGTCTGATACGCGAACAAGAGAAACTCTAGAAAAAAAATTGAAAGAGACAACAAAATCTCGTGATATCATGGATTTCCTCGCTCAATCAAAAGAGAAATTAATTCTAATTGATGAAGTTGACGGAATCTATGGTACAAAAGATAGGGGTGCCGTTCCCACCATTATCGATTTAATTCAAAACACTCAATTTCCAATAATTCTATGTGCTAACGAATATAAGACTAATCTACAACCATTATATAAAAAAGTTCGAAGAGCCGAAATACACCCATTATCTAATGAAGAGATAAGAAGAATTATAAATAAAATACTTAAAAAAGAAAAAATCACAAATCTTAAAGAAAAAGATTTGAATTTAATTATTAACAAAAATAATGGAGATTTAAGAGGAATAATTAACGACCTGCAAGGAATTAGTCAAGGATCGACAGAAAAAGACAATACAGGATTAATATTGAGCTTAAAGCGAGATAGTACGGAAGAGATCTTTTCTTTAATAAGAGATTTATTTCAAAAAGTAAATACATTAAAAGAAGCTCGAGATTTAACAAATAAATCAGATGTTGATTATAATTTTTTATATAAATGGGTGAACGAAAATTTACCTACATTTATAAAAATTAACGAACAAATTGCTAATGCTTACGAAAATCTGTCGTTAGCAGACGAGATTTTTGGTCAAATTCGAAGGAATCAATATTGGGCGTTATTACCTTATTTTTACGACTTATTTGCTGGTGGTGTTGTATTATCCATGAAGGAAAGACCAACTGCCAAGGGTTTTCGAAGGATACTGTTCCCTAGATATATATCAACGGGTTCTTATAGTTCCGCTGAGAAGAGTTTTGTTGAAAAAGTTAAAAAGAAGCATGAAATTTCTCAAATCGAAGTAATTCAAGATTTAATTCCATTTTTAAAGCTCTTATGCGGTTCTTCGCGAAAAGAACTTAAAAATGTAAGTGATTGGTTAGAATTAGACGCAAAAGAAAAGAAATTATTAAAATAAGGTTTTAATTAATAATTAAAAGATATTTAAAGAATAAAATAAGAATACACTTTAAAATAATTGAAATTAATAATAAAAATTAAAAATGTTAACCTCAAGTTCATACGAAGTTTTAAAAACTCTTGTAAAGGATAAAAAATTCCCATTTGTTATTTGTGATCTTGATGCTCTTTATCAAAATTTAGAAAAAGTTGGAAAATATTTAAGAGAAACTAATAAAAGTTTGAGATTATGTACTAAATCGATACGCGTTCCTGAATTGATTAAAAAAGTTGAAGAAGAAGATTTTGTTAACGGAATTTTTACTTATAATTCTGCAGAAGCTTTATTTTTTGCCGAGAAATATCGTATTAAGGATATTTTAATGGGATATCCGACAATGTCTTTAGTAGACGCCCAAGAATTGTGTAAAGCTGCTTCCATTGAAGGAGTTGATATTACAATAGTGGTAGATTCAACATATCATTTGGATATATTAGAACAGGCTGCTGAGAAGCATGATATCGAATTAAAAATCTTGTTAGAAGTCGATATTGCAGACAAATTTATAGGAAGAAATGTTGGTGTTTTCCGCAGCCCTTTAAGAAAGCCTGATGATGTTGTAGGAATGGCTAGAGAGGTGGAAAAAAGACCGCATCTCCATTATAGAGGCATAATGGGATACGAAGCTCAAAACGCAAGTTTAGGAGATACAAAAGCTCTTATAAGATGGGTTAAAAAGCGATCAAGGAAGCACGTGAATGAGTGGCGCAAGAATATCGTTAATACTTTATTAGCTGAAGGTTTTAAACCTGAAGTAGTAAATGGAGGAGGTTCCGGATGTCTTCAAGAAACTGCCGCTGAACCATCAATTACGGAAATTGGGATTGGATCTCTATTATTCAAGTCTCATATTTTTGATTCTATCGAATCTTTGAGAGATTTTAAACCCTCTTTATTTTTTGTGCTTCAAATAGTAAGAAAACCCAAAAAAAACATTGCCACTGCGTTTTCGGGAGGTTATGTCAGCTCGGGAGCCGTAAGAGCTCAACCAATAACAATCATCCCGGAAAATCTTAAACCATTAAAAGACGAAGGGTTCGGTGAGGTTCAAACTCCTTTTAAATTCGATCCAAAAGAAACACAATTAAATCTTGGAGATCCCATTTTCTGTAGATTTGGCAAGGCAGGAGAACCGTTAGAACATTTTAATGAAATATTTATTTATAAAGATGGAAAAATCATTGATAAATATCCGACTTATAGAGGTTTAGGATACCGCTTCTCTTAATTCTATTTATTTTAAAACATGCTACTTTTAAACTACCAGCAATGGCTTTCAGCCTATAACAAGGTAAAAACAAATTATAAATCAAAAATATATTAAAAAATTAAATTTTATTTAAAAAGGATTAATAATTTTAACATGTTGTCCTAAATTTTATTACATTAATAACTAATTTTTTTTAATTATAGAATTTAACAAAGAAAAAAGTTTAAAAAATTTAATGAGGTTTAAATCGTGTCAAAACATCGTAGTTTCCTTGATAAAATTGATATGAAAATTTTAAGAATTCTTCAAAAAGATTGTAGAATTTCTCTAGGAGAGATAGCTGAGGAATTAAAGATCTCTAAATCGAAAGTTCACTATAGAATTAAGAGATTAGAAGAAAATAATATTATTAAGGGTTATCATGCAAAAGTTAATTTGTTTAAATTTGCTGATGATTTTCAAGTACTAATTTTAATTCGCGCAAAATATGGAGAGAGAGATTACCGAGAGAGAATAGCGAATGTTTTATCGGAAATCCCAGGGATATGGGCAGTATATGAAATTTTGGGAGAATGGGATTTTGCTGTCTTAATGAGGGCAAAATCCCGTGAGCAATTTGTTAAAGAACTTGATTCAAGAATAGAAGGTACGAATTTAATTGAAAGAACAAATACGATAGTTGTTTCCAAAATTGTAAAAGAAACTGAAAAATATATCGTTAATATTGAAGAAAATTAAAAAAATTCTTTTTTTGTATGCTGTCAAATTTCATCATTCTTTTTTAAGATAATATTTGGAAAGATTTAAAAAAATTGGACATTATACTATAATTAGAAAAAAAAAAATCAAATCAAAATGTCGAAGATTAAAGTTGTTATTATTGGAGCCTTAGGTATGGACTTCCACGTGTTTAACACTATTTTTAGAGATAATGAAAAGTATGAAGTAATCGCATTTACTATAGCTGGTGAACAAAATATAGGAACTATTAAAAATAACGAAAAAAGATATCCCGCAGAATTAGCTGGTAAACTTTATCCAAACGGAATTTTAATAGTCTCAGAAACTAAATTAGAACAGATTATAAAACAAAATGGAGTAGATGAAGTAATATTTGCCTATTCTGATGTTTCTCATGAGGAAGTAATGCATAAAGGTTCTATTGCTCTTGCTGCTGGCGCAAATTATTGTTTAATCAGTGGAAAAAATACGATGATTAAGGCAAATAAACCTGTCGTTTCTATTTGCGCTGTTAGAACTGGATGTGGAAAAAGTCAGGTATCAAGAGCCGTCTATCGTTATTTAGCGGAAAAAGGTTATAAGGTTGTTGCTATCCGAGAACCAATGCCTTATGGTGATTTAATCGAACAAAATGTAATGAGATTTTCAAAATACGAAGATTTTGAAAAATATAATTGCACTATTGAAGAGCGCGAGGAATACGAACCTTATATCGAGCAAGGATTAGTTATCTATTCTGGAGTAGATTACGAAAAAATAATTCGTAAGGCAGAGAAGGAAGCCGATGTAATAATTTTTGACGGGGGAAACAATGAAATTTCGTTCTATGTCCCAGATTTGCAATTTATTGTTGTAGACCCGTTAAGACCAGGGCATGAAATAAAATATCACCCAGGAGAAGTTAATGCTCGCATGGCAGATGTTTATATTATTAATAAATTGAATAGTGCTAAAGCTGAAGATGTTCAAGAAGTTGAGAAAAATTTAGAAAAGTTAAATCCAAGAGCAATAAGAATAAGGACAAATTCAATTGTTACTTTAGCCAATGGTGCAAAATTAAGGGGAAAAAAGGTCATAGTCGTTGAGGATGGACCTACTTTAACACACGGAGGTATGGCCTATGGTGCGGGACATGTTGCAGCGACTCAAAACGGTGCTATAATTATTGATCCTAAACCATATATTTCAGGTGCCTTAAAGAAGATATTTGAAGACTTCCCGCAAATTACTGATATTGTTCCAGCCATGGGATATAACGAAAAACAAATCAAGGATTTAGAAGAGACGCTAAATAGCGCCGAATGTGATTTGGTTATTGATGGTAGTCCGATAGATCTCGAGAAACTTGTTGAAATCAACAAACCAATTGTTCGTGTTTCGTATGACATAGAAGCATTAAGTAGTCCTACGATTGAAGATATTATCGATGAATTCGAACAGAAATTTCTGAAAAATTAAATTTTTTATTTTAGTTAAATTAATTTATTCAATTTTAATTGCAATTAAGGATTAGTGAATTTTTAAAAATATCTTAATGGTAAGAAAAAGAATGAAACATTTAACAAAGGTATCCGATTTAACTAAAGAAGAATGCGAAAAAATCATTAATAAATCTATAGAGATAAAAGCAAATAAAGAAAAATATTATTCAGCTTTAAGTTATAATACACTTTTAATGGTTTTTGAGAAGCCTTCTTTAAGAACTCGAGTGTCTTTTGAAACAGGAATGATGCAAATGGGGGGACATGCCATATTTTATTCGTTAAAAGACAGTCCTCTCGGTAAAAAAGAAAATATTCATGATATGGCAAAATGCGTGTCAAGGTATGTAGACTTGATCGCTGCCCGCGTTTTTAAAAGGCAAGATATTTGGGAACTTGCAAAACACGCAGAAGTTCCCGTTATTAACATGTTAGACGATAATGCTCATCCATGCCAAATTCTTTGTGATTTCCAGACTATTAAAGAAAAAAAGGGTCAATTAGACGACCTTAAATTATCCTACTTTGGTGATGCGTATAATAATGTTACTTACGATTTAATGAGAATGAGTGCCATTTTTGGCATCAAAATGGATGTAGCTTGTCCTGAGGGGAAGAAATATTCGCCTGAATTAGAAGTTATGGATGAAATTTCCGATCTTTCAAGAAAATCGGGAGCTGAAGTAAGAGTTATTCACGAAGCAATGGAAGCTGCAAGGGATGCAGACATAATCTACACCGACTCATGGATGTCGTATGGAATCCCTTTCGATAAAGAAGAAGAACGCAAAAAAATCTTCATGCCTTTTCAAGTAACCTCAAATATTATAACTGCGGCAAAAAATGACGTGATTTTCATGAATTGCTTGCCAGCAATGCGTGGTTACGAACAGACGGCTGAAGTAATTGATGGTTCACGATCAGTTGTTTTTGATCAAGCCGAGAATAGGCTTCATATACAAAAAGCAATAATGTTGTTTCTTTTAAATAAATTTTAATGAAAATAGGTTCTTATATCTTGAAAAAAATTTTAATAATTGCCTTAGGAGGGAATGCTCTTATCAAACCGGGCCAAAAAGGAAAAGCAGGCGAATTATTTAAAAACTTGCGAACTCCGCTTAAACAGATTGCAAAACTTTCAGATGATTATCACTTAGTGATTACACACGGAAATGGTCCGCAAGTAGGTAACCTTTTAATACAGCAAGAATCTACAAACGAAGTTCAAAAAATGCCCATAGGAATATTAGTGGCTGAAACTCAAGGTCAAATAGGCTACATGGTTGAATCAACTTTGGACGAAGAGCTCATGCGACTTGGTAAAGATGAAACGACTCTATTTCTTACAATATTGACTTATGTTCAAGTTGATCCTACTGATCCCGCCTTTAAAAATCCTACAAAGCCAATAGGACCTACCTATTCTAAGCCCAAACCAGGATATGTAAAAACAGCAAAAGGATGGCGTCGCGTAGTACCTTCTCCGAAACCTTTAAAAATTATTCAATGGAGGGAAATAAAGAAATTAATTCAGATGGATTTCATAGTAATAGCGTGCGGAGGAGGAGGAATCGCTCTAATTAAAAAAAAGAACAATTTTTTTGGAGTTGAGGCCGTAATTGATAAAGACTTGGCAAGTGAAAAATTGGCCGAACAAATTGAATCGGATATTCTCTTAATTGCTACAGATGTTGAGAAAGTTTCTCTAAATTATCAAACTCCTGAGCAAGTGGATTTAGATGTGCTTACTATAACAGATGCGAAAAAATATTTAAAGGAAGGTCATTTTCCTCTAGGAAGCATGGCGCCTAAAATACAAGCCATGGTAAATTTCATGGAGCATGGTGGTGAGAGAGCTATTATTACGCATATTGACAAGATACAAGCTTCTCTTGACGGTAAAGCAGGAACAGAAATAATCAGATAAAAAAAAAACATGAAAAAAATAAAAAGATATTAAATTAAGATGTCAAATTCGAAAAAATTTATTGAAATGGATTTAAAGTATGGGGCTCATAATTATCACCCTATCCCGGTAGTTATTTCAAGAGCAGAAGGATGCTGGGTTTACGATCCAGAGGGAAAAAAATATTTAGACTGCTTATCGGCTTATTCTAGTCAAAATACAGGTCATTGTCATCCCGAAATTGTAAAAGCATTAAAAGAACAAGTCGATTTGGTAGCAGTAACTTCAAGGGCGTTTCATAACGATAAAATGGGACCTTATCTTAAACAACTATGTGAGATTGTTGGTCCACATATTAATGACCCTAAAAAATCCGGAATAATGGCCTTGCCAATGAATACCGGTACGGAAGCCGTTGAGACCAGTCTAAAAGTTGCACGGGCGTGGGGTTATATAAAGAAAAAAATTCCAAAAAATCAGGCAAAAATAATCACTTGCACTAATAATTTTCACGGAAGAACCATTACAATTGTAGGTTTCAGCACAGATTTAGGAAATGGGCGATATTTCGGAAACTTTGGTCCATTTACCCCGGGATTTGATACAATCCCTTATGGTAATGTTGAAGAACTTAAAAAATGCATCAATGAAATTGGTCCTGAAAACGTGGCAGGATTCCTTTTTGAACCCATCCAAGGTGAATCCGGCGTTAAAATTCCTCCCGAAGGATTCTTAAGAAAAGTAAGGGAAATTTGTACTAAATATAATGTTTTAATGATTGCTGATGAAATTCAAACCGGTTTGTGTCGAACGGGCAAATTATTTGCTTGCGATCACGAAGATGTTAAACCAGACATTTTTTTACTTGGAAAAGCTTTGGGTGGCGGGATTTATCCCGTTTCTGCTGTAATAACAACAAGGGAAATTGTTGGACCCGATGTAATAAAGCCAGGAACTCATGGTAGTACATTTGGTGGAAATTCACTTGCTTCAGCTATTGCAATGAAAGCATTGAATGTTTTAATAGGTGAAAAATTAGCAGAAAGAGCAGCGGAGTTAGGACCTTACTTTCAAGAAGGATTGAAAAAAATAACAGCAAAAAATACAAAAATACCAGTAAAAGAAATCAGAGGAAGAGGTTTGCTGATTGCTATTGAATTTGAAGGAAATGCAAGACCGTTTGTAGAAGAAATGATGAATAAAGGGCTTCTCGCAAAAGATACGCATTCGACAACAATTAGATTTGCTCCCCCTTTAGTAATTACCAAGGAAGAAATAGATTGGGCACTGAAAATAATTGAAGAAGTAATTGTTGTTTCTAATTAATCTTTTTAGGATTAATTACTCAATTTTGAGTAGATACTTTAATTTAATTGAAAGAGTATTTACACAAACAAATTTAAAATATATAAGATTACTAATATTATCATTGCCATTATATTAGATTTCTTTATTTAAACTTATTATTTTTTATTATTTTTTGTTATAATAGCCATAATTATACTTAAATGTTCTACCCAAAATTATTTAAATTAAAAAATCATTTTAAAAATAACAAAAATATTGGCTGCATAAAAATGTCTGAAGAGAAAGAAAGTTTTATGAATAAAAGGTCTCAATTTACATTACAAATAGTAGGGGCTGCGATATTTGGAGCATTATCTGTTGTAGTATCAGCCTTAACAACTCAGATTTTGCCAAGAACACCACAAGGTATGGCCTA
Source organism: Promethearchaeota archaeon (assembly GCA_030610785.1). GTDB lineage: Archaea > Asgardarchaeota > Lokiarchaeia > Sigyniarchaeales > SOKP01 > JAUWRB01. The sequence continues at coordinate 17,330 of JAUWRB010000006.1, forward strand.
TTTCGACCCTGTTTCAATAATATGGGTCGCATGTTTTTTCATATTTGGTCCATTAGCGGGCATATTATGTTGCGCTATTGGTTTCGTCGCTCTCATACCTTTTGATCCATCAATTCCATTTATTGGCCCCTTAATGAAATTTTCTGCCACATTGTCGTTAATAATAGTCCCTATAGTATTGTTAAAACTATATAAACGAGAAGAAGGCAAGTTAAAAAGTCAAAAATTAAAGAATCCGAAGAATTTTATCATTTACGGGTTATTAGGTACGATATTAAGGATTATTGTAATGATTCTTTTAAATATTGTTGTGTATTTGGTATTTTTTGGAGCAGACGGATTGGAAGCTTGGATAATTTTAGTTATATTCATTAATGCACTTCAAAGCGTATGGGACTTAGGGATACCTTATTTTCTCGTATTCTCGACTAAATTAGATGAGAAATTTGAGATTTGGTAAAAAAATCTAATAAGAATTTTTATTTTTTATTTTTATATTTTCTTCATATGTTTTTTTCGTATTAAATTATTTAAGATTTTTTCTCTGAGTAAGTAGTTTTTTAAATAATATATGAAAAATAATATTAACTCTTTAATTATAGAAACATAGATGTAAATAAACAAAAGGAGGGGTTATTTATCACAGAAAAAAATTACGAGTACATAATTTATAAAGAAGAAAATAATGTTGGAAAAATTACTTTAAATCGACCAAAACAACTCAATGCGTTAAATTATCCATTAATTATGGAAATTATAGATATTCTTATATCTTTAAAGAAAAAAAAAGCAATTCGCGTTCTTGTTATTGAAGGGAGTGGCGGAAATTTTAGTTCTGGAGACGATATGAAAAATATGGGACCTGATGGTGTTAGATTCAAACCATTATCAGATGGGTCTCGAATGCCTCATCATAAAATGGTGCGCCTTATACGAGAAATTCAAAAACCTGTAGTTGCATTGTTGTCAGGATATTGTCTGGGTGCTGGATTTGAATTAGCACTTTCGTGTGATCTTAGATTAGCTGCTGCTGATTTAAAAATCGGAGATTACCGCTCAACGCAAGCTCAATGCGTGATGAGTGGAGCAAGTTGGTTTCTTCCGAAAATAATAGGTTTTGGGCGCGCAACTGAAATAATTTTGACAGGTCGACTTCTTGATGCTAAGGAGGCCTTAGAGATAGGTCTAATATCTAAAAAATTTCCATTGGTAGAATTTGAAGAAAAATCAAAAGAATACTTGCAAAAAATAGCTGAAATGCCTACAAGATGCTTGGGTTACGATAAAACCATGTTAAATTACTCTCAAAATAATGAATTATTCCCTTCTTTACAACATGAATTTAAACTTTATTGCAAAAATATAGCTACAAAAGACTTTGGAGAAGGAATGTACTCTTTTAAGAAAAAACGCGACCCTAAGTATATAGGAAGATAATTACTTCATTATCTTAATTTTATTAGTCAATGAAAATTTAAGATACTAATTATCAACAATAGTTTTGATAATATACTAAAGATTTAAATTTAATATTTTCCTTTCTTTAGTTTACTAAATACCTTAGAGGGAAATTATTACGAGTTTTATAAAAAACCTAGAAGAAATAATGAAAATAAATGTGGAAACAGCTGATTTCTATAATGCTGAAATGCTGTTAGTATATTGGGAGACGAAACCAGACATTATTAAACGATTACTTCCACGACCGCTTAAACCTGCTGGTAAACCCATTGCTGCTGCATTTGTTGCTAATTATCCTAAAACTAATTTTGGTGTGAGCTACTTAGAAAGTTCTCTTTTCTTAAAATGTCGATTTAAAGACGAAGAGGGAGTTTATATTCTTTCAATGCCAGTTGATAACGATATGGCCATGGCAGCAGGACGTGAATTTTATGGATATCCTAAAAAAATGGCAAATATCTATTTAAATCGTAATGGAAATGAAGTGAAGGGCTGGACTGAGCGCCACGGAACGCGATTTTTTGAAGTACGAGCAAAATTATTTGGAGAAATATCGGATGATAATGCCCAAAACATCATGACTGAGATAGGCATTAAAAATTCCGTAATGGTCGTGTTTAATTTTAAACATTTTCCTGCACCCGATGGTAAGGGATTCGATTACAATCCACGTTTAATTAGAGAAGAAGTAGAATTTCACCCAAGTTCTATAGAGTTAGCTGAGGCTGAAATAATACTAAAACCTTCTGATTACGACCCTTGGAGCGAAGTAGAAGTTGTTAAAGTGCTGGGTGCGGGATATATTATTGGAAACAATTCCATGCGGAAAGGTCGTGTTGTAGCCGAAGTAAAACCAACTACATTCGCACCATACGCTTTTCTAAAATGGGATTTCTAATTAATTTATGACTTAAAATAAAAGGCATAAAAAAACAACAACTCTAATAAAAAATAAAAATAAAATAAAAATATAAATAAGATTTACTTTCTAACTCTTTTTTTGGATGATTTTAGAGAAATCTGTTATTATAAATATTATAATGCAAATTAGAAGCATAATAGATACATAAATAAAAGCCATTGTAAACGAAAATGTGTCATAGATTAAGCCAAAAATTATGGATTCTGCCATTGAGATAATACCAACGGAAAGATAATAATATCCATAAGCCCTACCTCTCTTATTTTTTCCAGCTAAGTCTGCTATATAAGCTCGTGAGATTGGATCTACAGATGAAAGGTAATATCCGTGCATTATGAAAATTATCGCAATCAATATATAAGAACCTATCGATACTTCAACAGGAAAGGCGAGCAAAATGCAAGAGATTAAAAGCACGGATAACCCCATAACAATAACAGGTTTACGTCCTACTTTATCAGACAATGAACCCATTATAGGAGATAAGACCATGTAAACAATATTGCAAAGCAAATAAAAGAGAGGTATTAAGAAGATAGCCTCTATTGGTATAAAATCAGCAGATCTAATTAAAAGAAAAACAATATCTAAGCTAGCAAATTCTATTACTCCAAGAATAATAATTAGTTTTATAAAATGTTTATCAATTTTATCTATTTTTGGTTCTCCCGAATATTTATTCATCGAATCGTCTACTTTGGTAGGATCTACATCTTTTACGAGTAAAATAAAACCAATAGCACAAATACCAGGAAATATTGAGAAAAAAATTATCTGTGAATATGTCCATGCTAAAAAAAGGAAAAAGAACGCTAAAAGCGAGCCAACTACTGCCCCTAATGTGTCCATCGCGCGATGCATTCCAAATGCTTTTCCCTTCTCAATAGCATAATAGGAAATAAGCGTATCTCTTGCTGAAGTTCTAAGTCCTTTTCCAACTCGATCTGTAGCTTTTAATCCTAATACAAATTCCCATGATGGACTAAGTCCGATAAATGGTTTAGAGAGATTTGATATGGTATAACCGGCAACTACAAATGGCTTTCTTTTATTTATTTTATCGCTCATCCAACCCGAAAATCCTTTCAAGATATTTGAGAGCGCTGTAGTTACGCCTGAAATTAAACCTAAAATTAAAGCAGTTCCGCCAATCGAGAAAATAAATAAAGGTAAAATTGAAGTTATCATTTCACTTGAAACATCGGTAAAAAAAGAAACGAGCCCCATCATAAAGACCGGTACTGAGACTCCTAATACCATTTTTTGCCCATTTGTTGAATTATTGTCTTTAGACATTTATTATCATCGCTTTTATTATCTTTAGTGTATTTTTAAAAAAAAATATTTTAATATCGAAATTCGATATCGATTTTAAATAATAATAATTTAAGAACTATATATAAATATTTTTAAATTTCTTAGAATATAAACTCATAAAACTTTTATAAAACCTTATTAATTTATTATTTAAGTAAATTTATTTATTATAGTTTTTTATCCTTTATCATATTTATATTATCGGTTTTGGATATCAGTAAAATAATATACTTAAATGAATTGACCCAAAATGAATCCATTATCAAGATTTAAAAAAGGTGCGATTATCGTTCACATTTTATATCACGCCAAAAAAGAGCCTTTTTATGGAGCTTGGCTTAAAGAGGAATTAAAAAGACATGGTTACAAGATATCTGATGGAACTTTATATCCATGGCTAAATAGATTAGCAGATTCAGGCTATTTAAGTATCGAAGAAAAGAATGTTGGGGGAAAAATTCGAAAATATTATTCCATTACCGAAACTGGTAAATCTCATTTTAATAAAATAAAACTATATCTAAAAGAATTATATAAAGAAGTAATGGAATAATAATTATTAAAAAGATAAATTTATTTCTTTGGCTTTAATAATTCGGCATCCCTAATTTCTAAGCCAGCATTAACTCCAAAATCATCGATTATTACATTTCCAGATTTTTTTTCCTTTAGTTTTAATTTTATCTTAGAATTTATGCTTTCTGCGACATGTCCCGACATTACTCCTTCTTCTGGCGCTTTAAATAGACCAAATCCAAGGCCTTCTTTTGCTACATCAAATTCGAGTAAATACTTCTTATCTTCAATAACAACCTGCAGATTTCCAGGAGTTATTTCCAAGGAACGAACTTTTGCCCTTGTATAAGTCGCAAACTTGTAGAAATCATCGTCATGCCATAAAGCACTTAAAAAACCATTGAATTTCATACCCGCAAATGGCACTTTGGCAAGAGAGAACATGAACGACAGTTTTTCTTCTTTGAAATGGTTGCTTTGAGTCCAAATGTAGGCTGAAGGAAATGAAGTACCCCAATCTTTTTCCATGTATCCTTTACCCTTATCGAAATTTACGGTTTGTCCATCAATGTTTAATGTTCCACGGATTTCATGGTTCATGCTCACGATTCCGTGATTACATTGCATAAATGGCATGTATGAAAACCATCCCATAACGCCCGGTTGTAAAAACTTTTTAGGCCAAGTAATTGGATTTATATATTCAAGGTCTCCTATAATTTTATGCTCTTGCTGATCAAGTTCAATGTGAAATCCGTTCATTGAAAAATGATTTTTTCCCAAACGAATATCATATTCTGTTTTAGATAGAGTTTCAAACTCTTCTAATGGGAAGTTGAAATATTCAGCAGTAGCTTTCACGCCATCTAAATATTGAATAAATGCGTGAGAGGTCCCTTCTTTTTTATTTAAAGCAATTGTAGGTATGATAGCATGGATATGTTTGGATGACTCGTTAATTATTTTATTGTACCAACCTTCAAAATAGAATTTTTTGCTTAAATTGCCTTGAAAGGCAGATGGATGCGATTTTTTTCCCATATTTAATAGCTCACTTTTATTTTATATTATTATTTTTTATTTTTATTATATTAAACGCTATTCAGCTAAAATTTTCATTAATTGCATCATGTATAGTAACTTTCGAAGCCCTTTCAACTTAACTTCGCGTTTTAATACCAGTTTTACCATTCCTATTAACGAAATTCTATTCATTGCAAACGCGAGGAACACGGATGTATTCATCTCTAAGTAAGCGTCCCAACCAATAACATCCTTTTTTAAATTTTCCTTTGGTTTATTTGGAATGCTTTCAACTGAAACGGTTCCCTTATCAATAATTATTAATGCAGCGTAATTAACATTATAGGCATTAATAAGAATTTTAACTTGAGTATCGGCAAATTTTATTCTAAACTTCTCTTTTTCGTTCAGTGGTATTAGAACGGTATGAAGAAGTCCCGCAAAACCTCTAACTAATTTTTTTTCTTCTAATTTAGACTCAACCATTATTATCTGTATTTTTTTATTATTATTTTTATCTCAAATTATATAATATATATAGCTTAGTCTTTTTTCGGAGTAATGTAAAACCCACCGTCCGCAATATTATTAGGATCGAACGTGGTTTTAATTTTTCTTAGCCAAATATTGTGATTACACATGTGTGGTCCAAATATGTCGTGCATTCTGTCACCCTCAACGAAAAAAGGAGCGCCCAAGTGTTTAAGCAAGTGCAATTGGTTACTACGAACCATGTATTCTGCCATTCCTTTCACAGAATGCTTGTTTTTTTGATCGAACATTGTCGGACTTTCGAAATGAAAATAATGACCCGATTCATAAGATGACATCCAACCACCCTCCCCAAAATCGTTTGCAAGTGCTTCTTTTTTGATATAAATCTTTTTTAATGGGATGTTTAACTGTGAAGTGTTAAGACAGATTTTTGCCGAGTCAGCTACTCCACACGAACTCTGAAATCCTCCAGTGGCAATGAAACCGTGCAGTCCTAGATTCGATCTTAACGCTTCTCCATAAAAAACAGAATTGGGAGTGTATTGTTTTCCAATAATATCTTTTAATTTGTATCTTTGCATGATTAAATCCATCACTTTTTGCTTGTATTCATATTCCCGTTTCGTGCGAGCAGCAATTATTATTATTAAGGGGGATTTCAAGCTTCCAACTGGCATTAAATTCATTAATTGTCCGATAGAGTTTGCGAAGATTGCCATTACGGCCAATCCCGATAAATAACTACACATGAATGATATTTCTTCTTTTTCAATTTCTATTATTATCTCGTCTAATCTTTTTAAATTTTTACAGTCTATAACATAAAGACGCATGAAGTCAGGTTTTTTGAAATCATAATTAGGTGAATGTCCGGATATTTTAAAATCCGTACTGCATGGATAAGGAAAGAGTTTTACCGCCACCCGCGTGAATATTCCAATGCCTGATTTTGCTCCTGCCCAACCTCGCATTATCCCTCTTAAACTAGGTCCGGGACCGTCTCCAATAAACCAATCGGGGTAGTTCTTTAACCCCCAAGAGCCCAATTTCATTATTTCTCCATCTGGCAATACCCATTCCACGCCTAACACGTTCCTTGAACTATGTCCAGTAGATGGAGATGTGAAACCTGGACCATTCATGCTCGTTGCGCTCGCAAGAGGCGATACTTGCGGACCAGCTCCAGGCATGTGACAATTAAGACCATGCTTCATTATTTCAACTTGCAATTGTGCCCCACTCACATAAGGTTCGACAACAGCATATAGATTTTTTTTGTCAATTTTAACAATTCTATTCATCCTTCGTAAATCGACTATAATGCTATTATCGGTCGATACGCTATTCCACGGTCCTAATCCAGTTGATTGTGCTTTAAACTGAATTCCGTATTTATTACATAGTTTAACAATTTTTTGAACCTCTTCCGTGGTAGAAGGTAATATAACGGCTTTAGGTCGAGGCGAATATGGGATAGGTTCTTTTTCCTCCATAAAATTAAACATTTCATTACACCAATTATAAGCATAAACATCTGTAATTACCTCTCCATCGTTGACATTTCCAACACCAACCGCTACTTCAAATTCTTTAAAAACCTCTTTTTCTAGGACCATTCAAGCCACCTCACCTGCTTCTTCTTTAATTTTGCCTATATCAATACCTAAAGCCATTAAAATTAATTCGCTTATATCGTAGAAGTTTAATTTTGAGCTCTTTTCTTTTATCCCGTCTTGTAAATTGGTAGAACAGAAGGGACAAGCAGAAATTAAAGTATCTGCTCCAGTATCTTCAGCTTCTTCTAATCTCGTTAGAGCAGTATTTAGCGCAAACTCTGGAAATGCAGATTTAACGCCCGCACCCGCACCACAACAATAAGAATACTCCATGATTCGCTCCATCTCAATGAATTTTAATCCTGGGATGCTTTTTAATATATTCCTTGGGGGATCATATACCCCTTTTGCTCCGCATCGTTTTGGCTTTGGAGGTATGTTAATTGACACCAGGGGCAATATTTGAACTTCATCACCGTCCCATTCCTCGTATCTCTCGGCATTCCTACCTAAATGGCATGGGTCGTGATATGTCACCGTTAAAGGTACTTCTTTAGTTAATTTCAATTCTCCGCTCCGGATTAACTCGTCAAACAATTCCACTGCATGTATGACTTTAAAATTATAGTTTCGATTTAAATGATAATCAACCTTGAAAGTATCGTAGCAACCAGCACATGTAAACACTACTGTATCTACATCCAAGGCTTCTATAGCGTCTAAATTCTTGTTCATTGCCTCCAAAAAGACATCTTTAACCCCCGTCCTTAAAACAGGACTCCCACAGCAAGTTTCGTCTTCAAGAAGACGGAATTTTATTCCTGCAGCATTCATCACGCGAGCAGTAGCAATTGCCATTTCTTTTCTCCTATAAGAGGCTGTACATCCAACATAGAACAATATTTTCGAATTCGGGTCGGTTTGAACATCATTAGGCAACCAATCCATCCTTTTTTCATGGGGTTCGTTATATGGATTATTAACCTTTTTAACAGATTCGATGTATTTTTGCTGCGCTGGCATGGGCCCGCAACCGTCTTTTACCAATCTCTCTCTAAGCTCGCGTATTATTTCAAGAGGCTCTAAATTGTTTAAAAATTTACACGATACATCACAACCCCCACATTCAGTGCATTTATAAACGATATCTCGAAGCTCATCTGAAGGTTTTATCCTACCCATTTGATAAGATAAAGCAATGATTATTTTTCCTCCACCGCTATACGGATGAAAATTATACTCGTCAATGGCGGGACAAATAGTAGCGTATTTCTGACTCTTGATTTGTAACTGAGGCACCCATTTACAATTCTCGGGTGAATACTTGTTTGCTTTATTCACCTATCGAGCATCGAAGGCATGTTTGAATCATTTTTTCATATTCTTTTTCATTTATCATTGGAATCTTAAATTTTTCACAATTATTTGAATTTTTAATTATTAATACTATTAATAACTCATAACTCATATATAAAAATAAATAATTGTAAATTGATAGAAAAAAGATAATTAAAAGTATCTTCTTTTCCCAAGAATCTCTTACTATAATTTATTAAGGAAGAGAAAATCTTTAAGAAATTTTTGCTAATGATATTTTTTCTTTAAATATTCATATAATAAACCCAATTTTCCTCCTAATTGATTATATTTTTCTTCCCAAACAAAACGGATTCTATATCGAATGTTACTTAAATTTTAACCTTCATTTTTAGCAATATCTAAAATAGAATCATATTGTTTTATTAGTGGAATTAATTTGGGTTTCCACACGAATTTATTGACTGCTTTATTATATTTCATCCCTAATGTATTGAACGCCGTTGAGGCACCCATTTACAAATAGAGCGTTGAAGGCATGTTTAAATCATTTTTTCATATTCTTCTTTATCCATTCTCTTCCAGCTCATTTCAATTGATTAATCGTCAAAACATAAAACTCCAGGGTTTAAAATGTTATTTGGGTCAAAAATACTTTTTACTTTCTTTAAAGCTATTCGAGTTGAGTCAGCGTGTCTTTCAAAGACTTTTTTTGCCCAAAGACCATATGGTCTATTAAAAAACGCACCAGCATCCATCAACGCAGTACACATCTCCAAAAATTTATTTTTTAAGTTATTAGAAGATTCCACAATGTTAGGATCGTAAAATATATCGAATTCACAATGATAAGAAGTTCCTTGGTTAATACCTTGAATATAAATGCCTAAATCGTTAGGAAATTGCTTTTCTACCATTGATACAAAGTTTGGAATTTTTTCAAGGTTAGATATGAAAAAGATATCTTGATAGCCTCCCTTTAATCTCAATCTCCATGGATTTGTATCCGCTTGACCTAAAAAATGTAATATATCAACATCGCTAATAATTCTTTTATTTTTTGAAATATCAAGTCCCTTTTCTTTTAATATATCGCCAATATCTCCTTCAAGATATTCAATTTTATCATTTGCCAATTTTCCTCGTCCAGCAAGGACATAGATTAAGTTCCATTTTTTTAATTTTTTTGCGAGCTCATTAATTTCTTGAAGTGATTGTTTAACAAGGCAAGCCAAGTTTAAATTGTTTAAAATAAGCAACTCATCACATAATCGATATTTTAATAAATCTTGTTGAAAATTTAATAATTCTTGTAAATTATTTGATTGAAGATGATAAACTTTCTGAATGGATGGTTTCATTTCTAATTTAATTGTAACCCAAGTAACAATACCCAAGCTTCCTTGAGCGCCTTGAATTACTCTAAAAGGACTGAATTGAGTTGGTCCCATTGGATTTACTTGAGCTATTCCTGCTTTCTCTTGTTGTTTTATGGTGCCTGGTCCTGCCGCAGTCCCAGTTCTAAAAAGATCACCTGTTCCAAAAATAACTTCCGTACATAATAATGGATCAGAGCTATCCCACATGTATCGAGGGAGGGTAACTGGCTCCCTTTCTAAGGCACTGGCAAGAACAGACTTGGATGCCCTTGGATGTAGTGGTAGCATTATTTTCAACCCTTTTTTTTTTAGCTTTGGAATTATATCGCCAAAGGTAACTCCCGGCTCAATCATAATAACTCGGTTCTTACCATCTATCTTTAATATCTTTTTCATTTTTGAAAGATCCAGAACAACACAATTATCTTTGTGAGGAATTGTATCACCATGATGTCTAGGACCTGCATCAGAACTAATTGGAATTATAGAAAATTTTAAAGAATTTGCCAATTTAACAATTTTTTCAACCTTTTTAGTACTTGACGGCCAAATAACACATATCGGAGCCTTTTCTGGAAAAAAACTCAAATCTTTTGAATAACTTTCAATTATTTCAGTATCAATCGATATATTTTTCGATCCGCATATTTTAATTATATTACCGTACAAGTTATCTCCATTCATAATTTTTATTCCCTTCTTACCATAAATTATTTTAAGATTGCCTTAGATCATGATAAACTATTTTTTTTTTCATTATTTTTGGCAGTATCTCATAATTAAATTCACACTTACTTTTAATTGAATCTTATCATTTATTAATTTTTAAGATTTTCCTGATTTTTTTTATCATTTTTTTATCAACAATATTATTACTATAATTTCAACTTTTTTTTTGATTTTTATTCAGAAAAAAGAAAATTTTAAAATAGAAAATATCGACAATAATAACAATTAGTACACATTAATTAAAAAAAAAAATAGGGTAAAAAATGAAGGAATATGATATTGTTATAGTAGGAGGCGGCCCTGGCGGTTCAACTGCCGCAAAGGAAGCCGCTGAAAAAGGCTTAAAAACTATTTTTTTTGAACGAGGCCGAAAACCTGGCGAGAAAAATTCTTCGGGATGTGGTTTAGGGCCGCGTATATGGCGTGAATTCGATATAATGAAAGAACTCACACCTGACAAATGCCCTTCAATAAGAGAAGGAAAAGCTGCCAGAAATTATTTTGTTAATAAGAATGATATCGTGGCAGGATATGTAATGACAAGACCGACTGAATCCGTAACATACGAACCGGCAAAAAGTTGGATTACGATGAATATTTATCGCAGCGAATTTGATCCATGGATCGCCAAATTTGCTACTGATGCCGGAGCAGAGTTAAAGACCTCAACATTAATAGTAGATCTTCTAAAGGAAGATGGAAAAGTTATTGGCGTGGTTGATGAAAAAGGCGAAAAATACAAGGGTTTCGTTATAGGTGCAGATGGAGTAATTTCAATGGTGGCAAGACAAAGCGGATTGAGGAAAAAATGGGCGCATGATCAAGTTACAATGTGTCCCCAATATGATTTTTCTGCTCCACCGGAGAAAATTGACGATATTATGGGAGATGAGGCACTTGCGGTGTGGTGGACATCAACCTGCCCCGCATCATACCAGGTCTTCTTTCACGATGGTTTTCACCAAGGTCTTGGAAACTGGTTGTCGTGGTGGGACGCAAGTCCATTATATTATTTAAATCGTATTATTAATCTAAAATATTACCAGAGATTATTAAGAATTTTAGAAGCAAAACCCCGAGAGTTACAAGGTCATCTTTTACCTTGGATATCGTATCCATATAATACTCATACTGAAAATGTTATTCTAATTGGCGATGCTGGGGGGTTTTCATGCCCTCTTGAAGCCGAAGGGATTTATCCCGCAATGGTAACTGGAAGAATTGCTGTTGAAGTAGCAGCAGACGCTATTACCGCGGGGGATACTTCGAGAACAGCTCTTGATATTTTCGACGAGAAATGGAAAAAAACAAGCGTGGGCGAAGATTTTGAAGATGGAGAAGAATTGTCTAAAATTTGGCAAGCATTACCGTTTAGCCCACAAGAAACAATGTCGTGGTTTGTTCCAATGTTCATGGAAGCTATTGGAGGAATTTATGATTGGTCTCAACCTCACTCTAAGCGAATACGGCAGATTGCTGGCCACATAAAGATGTATTTTCCCAAAGCATTGCCATTTATTATGAAATATGTGTTTCCATTAGTGGCAAAAATCTTTGAAAACGAACTTGATAAGATGATGGATCCAAAACAACTTATGGCGGTGCTTCCAAAACTCTTGCAAATGCTTCCACAAAAGAAAAAAAAGAGAGGCGAAAAATAATCATGCGAGCGCAAGATTTTAACTTAGAAGGTTTAACAAAAAGAATTCCCGGAACAGGGGATTTTATATCGATTGATATTGATAAATGTAATGGATGCGAACGCTGTATTATCATTTGCATGAAAGCCCTTTGGAAAAAGAAAGGCAGTAAAATTTATCTCGTGGACGATTATCAAACCAAATGCTTAGAATGCGCAGCTTGTTATCAAGTTTGCGATGCAAACGCAATAAAGTTCCAATATCCTGTTGGTGGAACTGGCATTGTGATCGAACAAGGATGATAACAATAATAAAAAACAAGAGAGGTAATTAGAAACCATCCTAGAATTTTTTTAAGGGGCTTCTTACTCGTCCTCTATTTCATTTTTAACATTTTATAAAAAAAGAATTTATCACGAAATTTTTAATTAAATTACAGTTGGCAAAATATATTTAAGGAAAAAACAATGAAAGAAATAGAAATCTTTTCAATTAATTGATGATCGTAAATATACTTAAATGTGACTTTAATGTCAAAAGATGAAAACACTTTAAATATTTTAGATGGAACAATTAAAGCCGTTGAAGATATTACTAAAGTATTAAAGAAAG
>JAUWRB010000153.1 GCA_030610785.1 Promethearchaeota archaeon
TTTTTTTTTTTTTTTTTTAATATTAATTAATTTTTTTTTTTTTTAAGATGAATTCATAGATTACAATGTCTTAACTTCAAAGATTTAAGCTAAATTAGCTTTGAATGTAGCTAATAAAGAAAGCACCGATAGCTCCCTATTTTAATACATTAAAAACTATTATTAATTTGATTCTAATACTTCTCTTTTAAGCGCTAAAAAAGTTAAAGAATTTAAGGCAGAATATAACTTTTTCAAAATATCTATTCTAATTTTTTGACCTAATGTTTTTAATTGTTTCTCTAAAATTTCAGAATTTTTATTGGACTCCCTTTTATTTATATAACTTTATTTTTTTTTATTTAATTATCAAGTTTAAAAAAGAATTTTTTATTATTTTTATAGTAAAGTTACATAAAAAAAAAAAGAAAATACAATCAAAAAAATTGTCGATTATAAAATCTAATAATCTTGATAATGAAAATAACTCAGCAATTTTAGTAGTAAAAGATTTGGTAAAGACATATCAAATGGGGGAATTTGAAATTCACGCATTGAATGGCGTATCGTTTAGCGTCAATTCAGGCGAGTTCATTGGTTTAATGGGCACATCCGGTTCGGGAAAGACCACATTGTTGAATTTAATTGGAGGCTTGGATTCAATCACAAGAGGAGCAATATTTCTTGAAGGTGTTAATTTAGCAGACATGACTGACAAACAATTAACTACAATACGAAGAGAAAGAATGGGTTTTATTTTTCAATTTTTTAATTTAATCCCTGTACTCTCTGCTTTTGAGAACGTGGAGTTGCCGTTAAAAGTATTAAAAATTCCTAAAAAAGAAAGGAAAGAAAGAATTCTTAAACTTTTCCAAGAATTAGGGTTGGCTGATCGGATACATAATAAACCTAACCAATTATCAGGCGGACAACAACAAAGAGTAGCCATTGCAAGGGCATTAGCGTTAGATCCTGCGATAATTTTAGCGGATGAGCCAACAGGAAATTTAGATTCAAAAACTACTGAAACTATAATGAAATCGCTCGTAGAATTAAATCGAGATTATAAAAAAACGATTATAATGGTAACTCATGAAATTGTTCTTAAGAAGTTTTTCACTAGAATCCTTCACATGGACGATGGCAAAATTATAAGAGAAGAAAAACTATAATAATAAAAATGAGGAAGTTACATGGGCTTTTTTAAAATAGCTGCAAAAAATTTAGGGAGAGTTAAGTCTCGTACATTTCTTACCATATTAGCTATTGCCCTCGGAACGGCACTCCTTACGGGGATAGCCATTTTAAACGATTCTTACCTAGATAGTTATCTCAACGGAGTCAGTGAACAATTAGGATACACTGATTTAGGTGTCAAGCATTACTCCAATGTTAGCGATGGTTATTTCACCATCGATGATTTTATAGACGACGTAAAATTGGATGAAATAGAAGGGATTATCGATTATACGGGAAGAATAGTAGATCAACATATTTGCACTAATTTTGAGATAAAATCGGAGTCAGACGCTTACAGAACTACTTTTTTTGGAATCGATGTGAAAAAAGATAGGGGATACGGCAACGCTGAGATTTTAAATTGGACCGATACTGTTAAAAATAAATTAGGTAGAGAACCCCAAACAATAGAAGATATTTTAAAACTTGATAGTTCTTATTGCGTTATTACTAATTGGGTTAAAGAAGTATACAATTTTCAATTGGGAGACACAATATTAATACCTCATTCTAACGATAATTTTGACAATTCGAACACATGGGAAAGCTACGAGGTTGCTGCGATCATTAACGACCATGCTGAAGGGAGAAATATAAAATATGATTACAGCTCCGGAAAAATCAGTAATTATTTACAATCAAGAGCATTATATTTTGATATTGCCGAAACACGCAAAATGTTGGACATTCCCGATGAAAAAATTAATCTTCTCTACATTCATGTTGAATTAGATAAATTGCAAGAGATTACTTTAACTTTGCAAGAACAATTTTTAAACGAATATTATGGAGCAAATATTAAAGGCGAAGAATTAAGTTCAGTTAGAGATTCTGTTGTTTCGATGCAAATGATTCTTTTAATATTTACAATGATAAGTTTCATAGTATCTATCATGTTAACTGCCAATACTTTATTCATGTCAGTTTCTGAGCAAAAATATGAAATCGGTATATATAGAGCACAAGGAATGTATAAAAAAGAAATCTTTAAGTTGTTCATATTTGAAGGGCTTATATTATCTCTAATGGGAACAGGATTAGGTGTTTTAATGGGTTTAGGTTTAAGTCCATTATTAAAAACTATTTTTTTTACAACGATGATGGCGGATTCGACCTTTGATTTAATCTTAACTTTTAACCTAATATCTATCATGACAGTTTTCGTAATTACTTTTTTAATAAGTTTAATAATTGGGATTCTTCCTGCATATATTGCAACTCAGATAAACATTATCGAAGCAATTCGCAACCTATCACCGAGTAAAGAAGGGGGAAGAATTAAAAAATACATGTTTCCAATAATCGGGTTAATCTTAACCGTTGTTGGTTATATCTTTCTTTGGAGAAGTAATAGAAATTTACAAATGACGTTAATCGGAATAATTCCGTTCATTATAGGGTTAATAATTTTGTCAACCGTTTTAATTCCAATTTTAAGCACGGGTTTTTCCTATTTATTTTCGTTCTTATTAGGGCCATTTAGAAAAGTCACGGCTCAGAATTTGAAAAGAGACCCTAAACAGACCAAAATCACGTTTATAATGTTTGGTTTAGCAATTGGTTTCTTGATAATGGTATCAAATGTGCTATATAGCATGGATGTGATACAACATAATGCCGTTCCAAGAAGTCTAGGCGCAGATATTCGATTATACAGCGAGGGGAGCACTTTTGGAATGGAAAGTTTATTGATGCCTGCTAACATGATTAATAAATCTGTCGCTAATGCGACCTTAATAAGTTCTCATAGAATAAAAGTCGATGGTTATGGAAAAGAATACTCGGATAAAGAAGACGAACCAAGAGTAAATCTCTACATCATAGAAGGTAAAAAATTTGAGAAAACATTAAATGTGATCGAGATGTTGGAAACAAATGGTCTAACTAATAAAGAAGTTTTCAAAAAATTGGATACTCAGAAAGACTCCGTCATAATAACTAAACAATTAGTCGATAAAAATCACCTTAATAAAACGATTGGCGATGAAATTGAAGTTGAAGCCGGAGATTTCACGTTTAAATTTGATATTATAGGAATAACTGAATTTATTAGCGGATTTTCGGAAACATGGGAAAGATCGTCCGATATTTTCCCATCTGATAAAAGAGGAAAATATTGTATTTACGTCTCATGGAATTCTTTTAAATCTTTTGTTTATGATTATTATGGCTGGATGCCCGAATTAGATATACTCGTAAAACGAGACGACCAAGATAACGATTTTTACGATTTTCCGTTATTTAATCGGACAGAATTTAGAAATAAATTCGCCGAATTTATAGGACTACACGAAGAATACGCAGGAAATCTTGAAATTGCCGAAAGAGTCTGGGACGAAGATAAAAATGCTGCTGTAATGAATAGCAGTTATGTTTTCGCGAATTTATCAGATTCAAGCAATTATGTAAGCGTTCACCTCGCTTTTGAAAACACCACTTTAGCAGGAACGACCGAATTTTTAGCTAAAAGACATGATGACTTTGAAACGATCGCTGACGCCTTGATTAATGGAACCGATCAATGCGTTATCACTTCAGATATCAATTCTACATTAAATGTGACTGTAGACGATAAAATCTCCATTTGGTATAATAATGGGACTGGTGACGACCTAGGAAATTATACGAGAAAAAATTTAACTATTGCCGGAATTATTCACATGAGAAGTACTATTGAAGCTGTAAATTTCCACTCTCAAAATCCGTATGTTGGAGAATACGATGTTGGGGCAGATGATACTACAGCAGTCATAATTAATATTAATACAACATCGCCACGTGGAGAAAGAACATTATATGAAGATTTCTTCAACGACTCTAGAGTATTCGAATTCTGGATAAAATTTAAAACCGCTGCGCTATATTTTGATTATCATTTGCATCTGATTACTGAATTACAAGATCACTACGGTACAGATTTTGTATTTGCCGATATGAGATGGCTTTTTACTAAAGAATTTGCCTACGCTCCAATTTGGCTAATTCAAGTCGCTGAAGGTCATTCTCAAGACGAAACGCTCGAACGAGTTAAAGAATACTTGCTTATAAATAAGATGCCTGTAATTGGCTGGCAAACCGTTGACGAACTCCGAGAAAAATATTCAGACCAAATCGAGTTTCAAAAAAGTTTCTTCAACATCGTTTTGAGTTTTGCATTAATCATTGCTGTGCTCGGAATAATGATAAACATGCTGATATCTATCTCCAACAGAAAAAGAGAAATCGGAATGATGAGAGCTATAGGAACCCATAAAAAGGAGCTACTCAAGATGATTTTAGGCGAAACATTAATATTAATAGTCTCGGGCTTTTTAATAGGCGCCATAATGGGTTCTTTATCTGCTTATCAATTATTGCTGGGTTTACCGTTAGACACTGTTTTTGAGTTAGCACTATATATAGATTATTGGACAATTGCAATATTACTCGGCATAGTTCTCGCTGTTTCAATCATTGCTTCAGCGCTCCCGGGTTATAAAATCCTAAAACTCGACGTAATAGAAGCACTTCGAGCGATTTGAATTTTTTTTTCACATAATCTTTTTTTTCGTTGTTTTAAAGAAAAACTTAAATAATCAACAAAATAATTTAAAAAAATCCTAAATTAGTAAATATCTTTTTTAAATAAGAAAAGCTTGATCATACTCTTTAATGTATGTATATCTTTTTATATAAACATGTGTTTTAGTAAAAATATATAATATTAGACCCACGCTTGTAGGTTATTAAAAATTACATCATTTTTTAATAAAACGCAAGCTCAACATAAAAAAAAAATCTAATGAAAAATAGCGAACAACTAATAAAACGGTTAAAATCAGGCTTTTTCCGTGGAATCATATTTGATTTTGATGGAACGATCCTTGACATTAGAGAACCTCTTGAAAAATCTATTCAGGAAGTTTTTAATGAATATAAAATTGAAACCGAAATTGAAACAACGATCCAAGAAATAGGCGCATTATTAGAAACCATACAAGCATACCCACTGCCGAAGATTTTGCTCCAATCTCATGATATCTTCAAGTACATTACTACGCTTAAAAATATAACTTTTCTGAAGAAATTACAAATTGCTGCTAAGATATTTTCTAAATATTTAACGCTTTCAAAAGAAGCACCTTTATTTCCAGGAGTTAAACCATTGTTAAAAAAATTAAGCGAAACAAGCGATCTTTTTATCGTATCTCATAATAAAACAGATACTATAATTAATCACCTAAAAAAAGAGGATATCGAAAAATTTTTCAAGGGAGTGTACGGAAGCGATAAAATTCCCGTTCAAAAACCAGATCCAATGGCACTTCAACCAGCATTAGAATATTACGAAAACCGAAAAAGAGACGAATTCCTCATGATTGGTGACATGCCTACTGATATCGAAGCAGGACAAGAAGCAGGTTTCTGGACAATAGGAGTTGCCAGCGGAATCAGCAAAAAAGAAGTTCTGGCAGAATACAAGCCGGATTTATTAATTGAGTCGTTAAATGAATTAGTAAATGTTATTGAAATTAGTAATTATAAAATTTCTAAATCTAATAGTCAAAAATCATTAAAAATTAAACCTTAAGGAGTTGAAATTTATGGAAACTCAAAAAACTGATGTAAATGCCTCAGATATATTAAAACCTAAATATGTGGGAGTTCAAGTTGACGAAAAAGGAGACTTGATCTACGAAAAACAGCACCAAAGTTGGGTCTACAAGATTTTAAAATACAACCCAATAGACCCGCTGAACGACCTCTGGAGATGGATTGTTAAACAATTTCACTTGAGCGAGAAGGAGCTAGAGTTGCAGTGGTGGATGGGTTATATTTATTGTAAATTTGCAATGAGAACTCTCTGGAATTATAAAGTGGAAAATGTCTACGGGAATTTATTCCCAGAATATGGTGGGGGAGTTATAGTAGGGAATCACACTTCCCATTTAGACCCCTTTTTTATTGGCGGCAGCATGCAGAGACGGATCCGATGGATGAGTAAAGAAGAGAACTTTAAAACTCCGATTGTAAGGACGCTATTTAAAAACCTTGGAGCTTTTAATCTTGGAGAAAGGGGAAACGACTTAGATATTCAAAGAGCTTGGCAAAAAGCAAAAAAATATATCCAAAAAGATCAATGGATAGGAATCTTTCCGCAAGGAACTCGCTCAAAAGACGGTTCTGTGGGCGAGTTTAGAACGGGCGCAGTAAGATTGGCAATTGAAACAGGAACACCAATCGTCCCAATAGCAGTATTGGGATCTAGAGACGCCCTTCCAAAAGGCAAGTTAATAATGAAGCCCGCTAATGTAACTGTTCGCGTTGGAAAGCCAATTCATTACGATAACTATGACATCAATTCCGTGTCTTATAAAGAAATTCAAAATTTAACTAGCGAATTGCGGCAAGAAATTATCGATTTAATCGAAGGAAATTACGTAAAAGAAGAAGATAAAAAGAAAGCAGAACTTTCTATTGGTTCACCAAAAGATATCGGAGAAAAGCCCAAGTCGAAAGGCATGAAGAGTATTTTCAAGAAGATATCAAAAGATTTTTTGTGGTTATGGGACGATTCGTGGTATTCTCTTTTACAGTGTTTGGATGTCTTTGACGCTAAGGAACACTTTCAAGAGGCAATTTACCATTTTTCAGGCAATTTAGTCAGCTATATGTGTGATATAATGAGCCCGTACCGAGTTATCGATTATGATAAACACTTTCCCAAAAACGTAGAAAGTGGAGCAGTTATTTGTTCAAATCATAATTCCGAATGGGACGTGATTATTCTTGCTACAAGTTTTCAACAGCGAGGGCAAGTGGTATACCAACAAGCAAAAGAATCTCTTTTCAAGATGCCTGTCGTTAACGGTTGGATAAGGACCGCACACGCATTTCCGTTAGAAAGAGGGGCACATGATGTGGGTTCTTACAATTTTACCCTATCGCTTTTGGAAAAAAATAAATGGGTAATTATCTACCCCGAGGGAACTACTAATTCTGGAAACGGAGAACTTTTAGAAGGCCATACTGGAGCAATGCGCATTGCAATCGAGGCAAAAGTACCAATCTATCCCGTGGGTATCACGGGTACTGAAAATGTATACCCGAAGCACGCGAAAATGCTGAATTTTGGAAAAGGAGTAATATTAAAGGCAGGAGAACCCTTTTTGGAACATCAAAAATATTGGGGTAAACCGATGCCTGATTATAACGAATTAAAACGGTTGACAGCAAATATGATGACCAAGATTAAAGACTTACTAATGTACGACAACCCAGACGCGTGAAATTTAATTGGAACTCGTGGAATTCGATTAATAGATAAAAATATCGGAGAAAAAGTAAAATAAATGGAAAAAGTAAAAGTAGGGATCCCTAGAGCTCTTCATTTTTATAGATACTTTCCATTTTGGAAGAAAATTCTCGAAGAATTAGACGCAGAAATTATTCTCACACCTCCTACAAACAAAAAAATAGTAGAAGAGGGCGTGACAATGGGATTTGGAGAGCTTTGCATTCCCGTGAAAATTTATTACGGACACGTGCTAAAGTTAATAAGGGAACACCCCGAATTAGATTATATTTTTGTTCCAAGGTATGTAGCAGAAGTAAAAGATGCGTATTTCTGTCCTAAATTTTTATCGCTGCCTGATATAATTAAAATTTTACCGAACGTCCCTAAGATTTTAAATTTCGAGGTGAACGTGAAAGAATTTCCTATCGCAACCTCCGTCATCGAACTCGGAAAGCAATTGGGAAAGGGGCAAACTAGAGCTTTAGAAGCTTATAGAGAAGCGAAAAAGTATTTTAGAGAATATCACGAATTTATAAGGCAAGGAGCTTCCGTCAATCACGCGTTAAGGTTAGTAGAAAGAGATCTACCATTTAAATTACCAAAGAAAAAACCTCAAAACGATATTAAATTCCTATTATTAGGGCACGGATATAATATTTTTGATACTTTTATAAATTTAGATTTCCAGAAAAAATTAACAGATCGAGATGTTGACGTTATAACAATAGAAAATTTACCCGAATCTCTTTTCAAGGAGCCCGTTATAATAAATAAGAGGCTCCGGAACTATTGGGTGCACGAAGAAGAAATAATGCAGGCAATTCGATATTTCTTGACAAGAGGGCGCAACGAGATTGATGGAGTTATTTTCCTCATAAGCTTCGCTTGTGGTCCCGATAGCCTTATTCCTGAATTAATAATGCGAGATATGAAAATTGTGGGACTTCC
>JAUWRB010000168.1 GCA_030610785.1 Promethearchaeota archaeon
GCTTTTCGGACAAATTCAAGACGCTGTCAAGCTCCAAGCTTACCTTCACGATATCAGTTTTAAACGAGTGAATGCCGCTTACACGTCCCAGAGATGTCCTGAATGTGGGCTAATCGAATACAGGGATGCTAAAGGCGTTCATGTATATCTAAAAGATGGGCTTACAAGAAAGGAGCAAGAAAAAAGAAATCTTTTCCGTACCAAATCTCGAAGTGGGAAAAGATTCACTTGTCAAAATGCCTTACTCCATGAGACTCGATCAGTTTTCCGCTTAGATGCTGATTTAATTGCGGCGCGTAATATAGCGTTATCGTAGGAACACCTTGCCAAGTCAAGATGCAAATCTAAATTTGTCATGAGGGTCCGTTGTCCCTCCCATTAAAAGAGGACATTTGTCCA
Organism: Promethearchaeota archaeon; assembly: GCA_030610785.1. Taxonomy (GTDB): domain Archaea; phylum Asgardarchaeota; class Lokiarchaeia; order Sigyniarchaeales; family SOKP01; genus JAUWRB01. The sequence goes on from JAUWRB010000168.1 coordinate 400, forward strand.
GATTTTTTGCAACGGTTTTGAATAGTCTTAAAATGAAAGACTTTTCACTTGTTGCATTTAGAAGTCAATTTGCTGTAGAAAAACTAAACAATGCACTCTTAAATTTATTAGGTGTGAAAATTGAAAAAACGCATGTTCCATCTAAATTTTTAAAATCTATTCTAAACGATGAGAAAATCTTAATCATTGATCAAAAAACACGAGACTTATTAAAAATAATTATCACTAATTCAAGAAGATTTGAAGCTGAAGGTACGAAAACCAGAGATGGGATCAGAAAAAACGCTCAATTAACATTTCCAGAAGATATTTATAGTTCTTTTGAAGATATTAAAGAATTTATAATAAATCTTAAAAATATAATTCACAATCATGTAATACTTCTTAAGGAAACCTTTAATATTACTGAAAAGGAGTTCGAAGATTTAAAACAATTAAAAAAATTCGGAGGAGAGTTAAATAAATGGATATAAATCTTTCATTTATTAAAGATGATTATTATTTTAAAAGTTTGAAAGAATGTATTGATCATTTATTCCAAATTGAAAAAAAAATTAAAGGAATTATTTTATTTGGGTCTTTAGCTCGAGGTGAAGCAATTTATTCAGAAGAAAAAGTTAGCGATATTGATTTAATAATCGTTTTTTTTGATAATGAACTCCCAGAGGACCATAAAAAAAGAACTAATCTTAAAATAAAGCTAATGGGTTTAAAAGATTTAGGAATAGATTCAATTTGGATGACAGAAAGTGAATTTAAAGAATTAATTCAAATTAAAAGAGATATAATTTTAAGTGCGCTTGATAATGGAATTATTTTGTTTGATCCAGAAGGTTTTATAAAAGAGCAAAAGATTAGATTATTTAAAGAATTGAAACAAAAAGGCGTGATCAAATGTAAACATTACTGGATTTGGCCATTAAAACATTTAGGCGATGAAATCGAATGGTAGAATTTTTTTTTTCAAATAAGAAAGCACTAACTCACTCATTAAATTATTTTTAAAGTAATTAAAAGTCGTTGAAGTCAAATTCGGAAAAAATAGATTTGATTTTATCTTTCTCCTCTTTATTCAACCACTCCGAATAACTATAATCTGTTTTTTTTCCGATTGTTTCGGCTTTAGAAAGCCATAGGGGGTTGTACGGAAGCATTTCTATCTTTTTTATGTTTAAAGAAATTAAATAATTTGCCAGGTTCTTTAAATTCCCTTCTGTAGATGTGATATTAGGGATTAGAGGAATTCTAGGCAAGATTTCTACGTTTTCATTTTTAATTAAATCTTCAAAGTTCTTGAAGATAGTTACGTTTGATTTATTACAATATTTTAAATGTAAATTTGAATCGTATATTTTCATATCGAAATAAATCAAGTCTAAATACGGGAGCATTAAATCCTTGAATTTTTCTGAATTGTAATAGCCACAAGTTTCTAAACACATGTGAATATTTTCCTTTTTTAATTCCTTTAATAATTCATGCGCGTAATCAATGTGAAAAGTAGGTTCTCCTCCGGAGAGTGTGACTCCGCCCCCAGAATTATCGTAAAACACCTTATCTTTTAAAATTAGATTAACTAAATCATCAATGTTATATTCCGTGCCAACAAATTTTAACGCCTCATTTGGACAAACCTCCACGCATTTGCCACAGAGGTTGCAAATACTACGATTAATTCGATATTTGTTTAAAAAACTAATGGCACCAAGATCGCAGGCAGCCACGCATTTTTCACATTCGGAACAATCTTCTTTATCAAAAGATATTTCTTGAAATGGTGATTTAGTTTCTGGGTTCTGGCACCAAACGCAAGAAAGCGGACAACCTTTAAAAAAAATTAATGTCCTGATCCCGGGTCCGTCATCTAGAGCGTTTCTTTTAACGTCAACTATATATGTCTTCATTATTATAAAAAAAAAGAAATTATGATAATTAAGGTAAATTATCCTTTTTTTAATTTAGATTGAATAATTTATTAAAATTTCTATAAGAATCATTTACTTTGGAATTCTGTCCGTTCAATCAATTCTAACTGCATGTTTCTGTTAATTTGTGTGAAATACGCGTTATAACCTGAGATTCGAACGATTAACCATCGATAATCGTCAGGATTTTCCATCGCATCTCTTAAAGTGTCCGAGGAAATTACATTAAATTGCCATTGCATGCCATTAAAATCGAAGAAACTCTGCACATAACTTGTAAACAAATCTAATGTCTTCTCGTGGGAGTCTCCTGCGTGGGGTACAAGTTTTACGCAATATGAAGCATTATTTGGCATTTTCAAATAATTTAAACTCCCAATAGTATGAATATTTTGAAGTAAAAGATCAGAACGACCTGGAGCAGGAGTTAATCCGGGAGTTAAAGCTTTTCCCTTTTTTCTACCCGATGGTAAAGCTCCTGTTAGCATTCCATACCCTACATGATAACTTATAGACCAATATCCTACAAGATATTTTCCTCCTCTGTAATTGTCAGTTGATTCGTACACATCATAACAATAATTTAATAAATCATCAGCAATATCTATAGTACCTGGTTCATCCGAACCAAATTTAGGAACTCGTTCTATTTTTTTGAGTAATTCTGCTGAACCATTTTCAAAATTATCTTCTAAAGCATTTATTAAAGTAGAAAAATCTAATTCCTTTTTGTCGTAAATTAAATCTTTTATTACAAGCAAGCTATCTACAACATCTGTAAGGGATACTAAAGCTACTCCAGAAGTATTGTAAATCGCCCCGCCTTGTATGAGATCTTTACCTTTTTCTAAAGGACCGTCATAAAACGAAGATAATAGCGGTGTAGGATGTATGTATTGATGGGCACGCCCCAAATAATTGTTAATTTCAATTGACTTTTCAGCTAAATATTTAAGTTGAGTTTTATAAGCATTATAAAAATCTTGAAAAGTTGGGAAAGCAGTCCTTACATCACCAGTCTCAGGTCCAACTTTTTCCCCGATTAAAGGATGTAATCCATTATTTAAAGCCATTTCAAGAGGAGCAACTAAATTTAAAAGCATGCAATTTGTATGACCATAATGCTTACCCACAATCGTAGGTTCTACACATCCTGTGGCAGCCCAATCTCTAGCATCCTCGATAGAAAACCCTTCGTTGACAAGAGCTTCTATCATTACCTTATCGTTATGAATTGAAGGAGATGCAACCATGTTTATATTGACTTCACATAAGCGCCTTAAATATTCTTTAGAGTTGATACCAGGATAATATCTGGCGTTCATGTTAGGATCTTGGAAACACAGCATTTCATTTGTCTTTAAAATAATAAAACTCATGTCACAAACAGCATTATTCCCATCTCTATCAACGCCACCTACAGTAACTGTATCATCTGAAGAGCTTCCACCAAATAATTTATTGCCAATGCTAGGAACGAGCGGGTCGTGATCGTTGATTCTTAAGAACAGAGATCCTACAAGTTCTATGGATTTTTTTATAATTTTTTCTCTCTCTTCGTTGTTCTTAGCTTTTTTAATATCGCTCAAAAAGAATGGTTGCAACATTTGATCAAGCCGTCCGATTGATAAAGCGGAATTAGCATTTTCACAATGGAGACAAACAAAACTAGTCCAAATTGATTGAATTGCTTCGTGCAAAGTTTCTGCTGGTTTAGCAGGCACCTTGGCACATATTCGGGAGATTTCTTTTAATTCTTTAATTCGTATTGACTGCTCAGGATCGTTCGGGTCTAATGAATCAGCTATTCTTTGGGCTTCTTCACTTAAATGATTCGAATATGTTAAAGCTCCATCAATTACTATTTGGATCGCCTTATAGAAGTCCTTTTTCTCAATTGAATCGGTTTTTTTTTCCATTTCAGCGGCTTTATTTTTTACGCTTTCTAATCCTTCGTTAATAACCATCGGAAAACCGGGAACCGTATGTGAAATTGCGTTATTTTTCATCATGAAGTAAAATACCCATCGTTCCTCGAGATATAGGGAGACTGGGTTTTTAAATTTAGCACGACAATATTCACGAATATTTCTTTCCATCCAATATGGAAACACTTCTTGACTTAATATATCTGCATCTTTAGGATCAATATCGTTAGGATTAAGCTCGCGATTGCCGATAGTTTTTAATTCGGGCCAAACCGCAGTCCCTATTAATTCGGGATAAATTGGAACACCTACTTCTTTTGAAGTAGTAGAACCAGCTACAAGGTGTTTATCGTGAATTATTGGTTTCTTATTTACCATTATGTGATTTATTGCTCTTGCTTGACGTAATTCAGGAACAATTAGATTTCCAGAAGCATCGACTTCAAAACCATTCTCTTTATGATATTCAGTCAATAATTTTGCTCGCTCAACGCATATTGCAGGTTTTAATGCTCTTCTTCGGTTTTTAAGATATTTTATACGTGGAAAATCATTAATCAAATACTTTGCCAAATAAGGATCTTCTAAATATTGTACATTATCTATTTTTCGGTTCAAAGTTTCATTTTTAAGTTTTCTCTTTTCTTCTCCTCTCGCAATTTCTTCAATAGGATAAATTAATTGGTTTTCAGGACCCTTATATCCCTTTATTTTAGCTCCCGTCGCAATAGAAGTAATGTTAGAGAATTTTGTAAGGTATGTCATGTTTCCTTCAAAAGACATTTCATTTGTTAAAAGATATTCAAGTGTTTCATCAGCACTTTTGTCCCAAGTCTTAGCCAACGTCTTCTTATCTTTATAAAATATTGTTATGTTTGGATTATCTATTTTACCTTCAGCAACGGTAATGTTTCCGTTTTCAAAAATTAAGTTAAGATTAAATTCGCCATCACGAGTACTGAATTGATATTTAGCGTTGAAAATATAGCCTGTCTTCTCGTTATATATTTCTTTACGCAATCTTTTTCGTGTAAAAACAATTCCGAGCAAATTTAATGTTTCTTTAAACTTTTCAATGTTCTCATCAATTTCCAATTCAAGCATTTTAATTATATCACCAAAAAATTTTGAATTTATTTTATTTTTTTGTGTAAGTATTTTTAATTGTTAAGTTATATTTTAATTGTATTTCTATTTAATTTTAATTGTTTTATAAAATAATTGTATTTAAAATGGAGGAATTGATTCTATGCGCCTCCAAATCATGAAAAAGTCACCTTTTTTGATATTAACGCTATAGTCAATAATGCTTATATTAAACTAAAGAAAGAAATTAAAAAAATATGGTATTTATTATTTCTTAGTTTTAATCGATTTATTCGTTTATTTCTTCACAAACTTCTCAAGCCTTTTTTTAACTATATCAGATTGCCCTGTCATGAGCATTGCAACTGATTCCCTGCTTAATGCTGCCTCGATGTCGTTATCAGCATTTTCATTAATAAACTTTTTTGTTAAACGAAGACCTTCGTGTGATTTTTGGACGATGGAATTAGCAGTTTTATTAAGAACCCTTTTTAATCCTTCAGGTTTGCAAACGATATTAACTAAGCCAATATTAAAAGCTTTTTCAGCATTTATCTCTTTACCTAATAAAAATAGTTCCTTAGCTCTCCCCTCACCAATTATTCGGGGTAATAATTTAGTAGAAGCATTCGAAAAGAAAAGACCTGCCCCCAATTCTGGTAACATGATCCTTGTGTCCGTAGCAGCTATTCTTAAATCACAAGCAAGGGTGTGTTCAAACCCTCCACCTATAACCCAACCATGATATCCTACAATTATAATTCCAGGATGAGCTAACATTGCTCTTGTTAAAATTTGCCAAGATTCCATGTATTCCATTGCTTCAGGTAATTTGTCAGGATTATTGAGTAATTCATATCCATATTTGAGATCGGCACCAACCGTAAAATGTTTACCATTCGCAGCATAAATAACACATGCGTCTTTATTTTCTGCGCTTTGTTTATAAGCCTCAATCAATTTTTTTAGAGTATTAAAATCTAATGTATTACGCTGTTCTGGCTTATTTAAAGTAATTCTTCCAATATCTCCCTGCTTTTCATACAATACGATATTTTCCAATTTCATAAAATTTCATGACCTCGATTTAATTTTCGCATTTTCCATCCATCGGAAGTGCATCCAATGCTACATCAATGCAAATTAAATTCTAATTATTCAAATATTAATTAAAAAATAATCATACCTCTTATATAATTTCCCCTTCTTATGAAATCTTATCCAAATAATTAATTCAAAAAAATTTGTTTTTAATTTAGTCACCCTAAATTTCTATAAAAAATCCTTTTATTGATTTATCTATAATTAATGATTTCATCTTTTTATTAAAACTTCTTAGAAAAAACATTAGATTTCTTAAAAAAGGTGTATTATTCCCTAAATATTTGTAAAATTGGGGAAAAATTAATAAATAAAAGTTTTTTAATTAGGAATAACTAAATAAATTAAACAAAACAAAATAAAGTTAAAGTTAGAAAGAATTGGTGCATTTCATGACATTAATGGAAAAAATGGTAAATCAAGCTCGCAAACCTGATGGAAAATTCGGAAAAATATTTATAAGAGGCATGAATAAAGGAAATCACGCTAAAATGGCAAAATGGGCCTTAGGATACATTTCAATCAAATCAGATGCGATTATTTTGGATATTGGATGTGGTGGGGGCGGAAATATCGATCGAATGACAAAGATTGCCGTTAATGGAAAAGTTTATGGGATTGACTATTCAGAAGTTTCAATTAGCACGAGTAAAAAAGTTAATAAAAAAAATATAGAAAAGGGAAATGTGGAAATCAAACATTCATCAGTCTCTAATTTGCCTTTTTTAGAAAATACATTTGATTTAATAACTGGTTTTGAGGCATATTATTTCTGGCCGGATTTGGTCAACGATTTAAAGGGAATTTATAAAGTATTAAAACCTGGCGGGACTTTAGCTCTGACTAACGAAGGTTATAAAGGTAAAAATGAAAAATTAAGAAAAAAAAGCGAAAAATGGTCAAAAATAGGACATTTTGATATTCATGATCCCGATGAATTTAGAGAATTTTTAACAAAAGCAGGATATTCTGAAATTAAAATTATTGAAGAAGAAATAAAGGGCTGGATTTTAATTAAAGGAAAAAAAGAATCAAATAAATGATAAGAAAAATCCTTAAGGATTAACCTTAAAATCAATTCCAAATTCCTTTAAGAAGTTAGAAAATCTTGATTATCTTAATTTAAAAGGAAATAACATATCAAATTTAATAGATATATATGATTATTTAAGAAAC
>JAUWRB010000260.1 GCA_030610785.1 Promethearchaeota archaeon
GTTGTATTAAAGGATAATTATTAAATTTATTAAAATAAAATAAATGACTATCACATTTACAATCAGAACATCCAAAATTTTTTACGATATCGTCAGCTACGGTGGATAATTCACCGGCAATGATACATTCTAGTGTTTGATGACAAGGAATTAAATATAACTTAATAACGCTTGTTTCTTCGTTTTCAAGCAAATAATCAACGTGCCAATGAATTTTTTTATTACTTGATGATATAAGATGCCTTTTAATCCGATTTTCTAATGTCGAAGAGCCAATATTCCCCATTGCGGAACCGACATATGAATAATATCCTTTCTTAAAAAAAATATGACCGAGTGCGCCGATTTTAATATTGATATCCTCAAAGAGATAAATAACTAAAATGTACGTGCCTTTCATTTATTTACAATTGTTTTTATGGTCGTGAAAACATCCATCACAAAAATATTCCCCGCATTTTTTACATGTATTAGCACATATTTCGCAAATTGGGTGTCCGCATTCATTACAAGCATATATATCGCTATCAATGTTTTCACCACAATTTTCACATAATTGATTTTTACTACTCATTTATATCGCTTCAGAAATTGTTAAGATAAATTAAAATAAAGCAATCGTGTTTAAAAAAATCCCTATTATTGATTTAATAATAAATTTAATTAGTTTTTAAAAGAACTATTACACGATGGAAAAAATATCCCATGAAAAACAAGTTCAAATTGATTTCGATAAGGATCGAAAATTTTTTGAACAGGAGGGCAGCTCAAGGGTTATAACATCTGGGTCTCTTTATACAATGTTTGCTTTAGTAGGGTCCAGCTTTATTTGGTTATTTACGATATTTGCAACAGGTTGGGAAGGGTTACAATATTTTGGGTTGACTACTGCGATAATTGGCGTGGTTGGTGTCGTTGGTATTGGTCTTTCACGATATTTTATAGCTGAGATTAAAGAAGCATTTATTATCAATGAAGAACTGGGGAGAATAAAAGCAGCATCGTATTCAAAAATATTAATACTGATTGGTCTAACTTTAAGCTTAGTAATAACAGTCATGGGGTTAATCATTACAAGATTTCTCTTCATAGAAAACGAATTTTTTGAAACATGTATTTACGCTTCAAGTTTAGCTACAATAATCGAATACTTCTGTCTAACTCTCTCTAATGGTCTAGCAGTTAAAAATAGATACGATATAATTGCATTTTTAGGAATATTTCGAGGAATTAACTTATTTCTATGGTTAGTTATCTTTATATTTTTGAATTTAAATCCAACTTGGTTTGCTTATTATCCTCTTTTTAATATTTTTACTTTTTTTCTATTTCTATATTTTTTTCAGAAGTTTGCTCCTTATTCATTAAAAGAAATATTAAGAGCGAATTTAAGCTCCAAGAAAATGAAACGGAGTGCCTCCGTTAATGTTGCGGAATTAATAAAAGATACTCAAATATTTTCATTTCTTAAGAATTCTATTTATTCTACGATAACAAACCTTGAAAGTTCGGGAATATTTGGAGATCTTTTATTAGTTATTACAGTAATTTGTATAGCGATACTTAATCCATTCATACAAGGACTAGCCGTAAGTTTATTAACAATTTTATTAACTTATGGTGCTGTAAAAAATGTAATATTATATTATTCTGCGCCATTAAATATCGAAATTGCTGAAGCAAATACTAAAAAACACCATCAAATAATCGAAGACTCGGTAAACGATTCTGCTCGAATATCCAGCATTTTAGGTTTAGGATTTCTGACAGCCATGACCGCCCTATCAGGACAGTTATTATTAATATTACACGAGGATTTTTTTATTATTGATAACAAATTTGATTCGGAATTATTTAGTTTAGCTCAATCGTTATTTATCCTCATAATTTTAAGTCAATTCGCTTATGGATATTCAACATTGTTCGGAAATGCCTTGATTGGTTCAGGTAATGCACGCTATGCTGCGATCGGTTTTATCGTTACTCTAATGATAATAATATTTATAACGCCTACATGTATTATTTTTTTTGGCATATTAGGAGTAGGGATTAGCATGATTGTTTCCGTTCTATTTTTATTGCCTTACATGCTAATTCAATTAAAGCTTAAGCTTAATATCAATTTTAATTTCAAATTAATACGTTTAATTCCAAACCTAATAATAATGTTTTTCTTTTTCTTGTTGTTTCCTATTGTAGACTCGATAACTTTAATTTTTAGCATTATTCTCGGAGCTATTCTTTACATGTCGTTAAATCCTTTCTTTGGAGTCTCAATTTCTAGAGACATGCAAATGATTAACGACCTTTTTAATGCGTTGAAGTTGAAATCTATAGGTGGTCTTATTGTTAAAATTATGAATGCGATTTACAATTTTAGTCCATTAAATAAAGAAAAAATAGTTCTTAAGAAGTTTTAATGGTGTTTTAATCTCATTAATTTTGAGATCGCCTTTAACAAGCTCTTTATGGATTCAAAAGTTGGGATATTATATTTTTCTTCTAAGAGTTCTCTCCACTTGAGTAATATCTTTTTATCACCACTAAGAAATCCCATATAAATAGGAATTCCTGATTCTTCATGAAGATTTTTCAATATTGCCCAATCGAATTCAGTTTCTTTTATACCCGTTATTAAATAGATAAGAGCATCGTATTGTCCTTGCTCTTCGAGAAATATTTCGCCTGCGCGTTTATAAGCTTTTTCTGGTCCAACAAATTCTACAGAGCTCCAAATATCTAAAGGATTATATACATCTTCCCAGGCGAATTTTGGAAAAATTTCTAACATCTTTTTTTGCTGTTTTTCGGTCATCGGTGGTAATTCTAAACCGTATTTTTCAGCTAAATCGCAAGAAATAACGGTACCAGCACCAGAGATTGAAATTACTGCAATTCGATTACCTTTTGGAATAGGTTGAGAAAGAATTATTTTTGCCATAATAAATAACTCGTAAAAATCGTCAACGGTAATAAAACCAATTTGCTTGCTTAAAGCGTCAATAATTTTATAATTTCCAGCCATTGATTTAGTATGGGAGACAATTGCTCTTTTCCCTTTTTCGGTCTTTCCTGACTTTAATAAAATAATGGGCTTTTTTTTAGCAATTCGAGCACATTGCTTTCGAAATCGAGAACCCTCTTTAATATCTTCGAGATAAAGAGCGATAACATCCGTGTTGGGATCATTTTCATACAAATCTAAAACATCTGATTCATTCACATCAAATTTATTACCAATAGCCACAATTTTAGCGATTCCGATCTCTTGAATGTAATTCTGTCCTTGAAGGATTCCAGAAAGCGTTAATCCAGTTTGCGAAATAATAGAGAGATTCCTTTTTTTTAACCCCGGTAGTTTTTCGAAATAAATTAAAGATGTAATTAGATCAGCTCCATTCTCGTTAGCGCAATAAAATCCAATTGAATTTGGTCCCATGACGCGAGTTTTATTGTATTTCTTTAGTTCCTTTTTTATTTTTTCGACTCGTTTTTTATTAAACTCGTCATTTTCGCCTTTAAGGTATAAATCGCCAGATTCTAAGATAACATTTTTAACTTGAAATTCAACACATTCTTCAAGCGCATTTAACACGTGATTAATTGGTAAAATAATTATTACTAAATCAATTTCTTTAACCGGTATTTCAAAAATTCGCCTATAACACTTAATCCCATAAATTTCATCGTTTCTTGGATGAATTAAATAGAGATTTTCTTTAGAATAATTTAAAATATTCTTTAACACATGGTTTCCGCTTTTTTTTTCATTTTTACTTGCTCCATAAATGGCTATGGACTTAGGATAAAATAAATTTTCTAAATTTCGTGAAACAAACATTTCACGATTTTTATTATTTTCCATGTTTTCTTGTTTTTATTTAATATGATAACATATTTTAGAAAATTTTTATTGTTTATTTATTAGAGAAAAAGCTTTTCTACTAAAATTCCTAAATAATTGTTTTTATTATTTGTAAGAATAATATTATGATTGAACATTGAACTACCATGGCCTAAAGGCAATGGATTCCTAATTCGTTGACCGTTGCCTTAACGAAATAAGGTCTTACACGATCTCCAAAGGCGTGAATTCCCATCGTTCCAATGGTATTATCATTAT
>JAUWRB010000114.1 GCA_030610785.1 Promethearchaeota archaeon
ATATTTTTCTTTAAAATTTTTTAAGACCCTTTTAAGATGAGAAATATATTTAATAATTTAATAAAAATCTTTTTCATTTTGTTTGGAATTAAAACATTTATTTTTTAATTCAATAGAAAAATTAAAAAAAAACTCAAGATAATGAGATAATAACATGAAAATTATTTCAGTTCTTTTAAATCCAACCGTAGACGAGATATATGAAATAGAAAATTTTCACATTGGGGGCACATTTAAAGTTAAAAGTAAAACAATATTTCCCGTTGGAAAGGCAATTTCTTTTTCTTTGGGAATCCAGGAGCTAAACCCAAATAGCGATTTTTTAAAAGTAATTGCATTAATCGGTAAAGAGGAAATCCCTTTATATTCTAATTTTTTAAATTCAAAAAATATTGCTTTTGAATTCGTAAAAGTTGATGGTAAAACGCGTTCAAATAAAACTATTAACGATCCAATAAATATCACTACAACACATGTTAGGGAAAAGGGATTTAATGTAAATAAGAAGGAATTAGATAATTTAATTCAATGTTTAAAAAAAAATCTTGAAAAAGGAGACATTTGCGTTTTCTCAGGGTCAATACCACCAAATTCTAACGCCAACATGTATTTTAAATTAATTAAATACTGCAAGGAAAAAGGTGTATCATGCGTTTTAGATACAAGTGGAAACGCTTTATTAGAAGGAATAAAAGCTAAACCAAAAATAATTAAACCAAATTTAGTAGAAATATCTCTAATATTAGGCGAGCCAGAATTAAATAAACTTGATTTTAATGATATTTCTGGAGCATGTATTATTCTATTTGACGAAGCCAAACAACTTTTAAACGATGAATTAAAAATTATATTAGTTACTTTAGGTGAAAAAGGTGCTCTATGTTTAACAAAAGATTTGGAAATCCATGGTAATTGCAAAATTGATAAAGCAGTTGATACTGTCGGTTCTGGTGATTCCTTTTTAGCAGGATTTATATCATCATATTTCTTGAAGAAAGATGTTAAGATGTGCTTTAAAACAGCTATAGCGTGTGGAGCGGCAAATACATTAATTCCTGGTCCGGGCATGTTTACAAAAAAAGCTGTAGAAGAAATAATAGAAAAAGTAAAAATATTAGAATTTGATTAAAAAATATCTTTGATTAATTCAATTGTATCGTTTCTATTCGGGCCAATAGAAATTATGGCGACCTCAGTTTGCAATTCTTCTTGAATAAAGGCAACATATTTTTTCATGGTATCTGGTATTGCTTCATAACCCCTTTTAGCTGTTTCTGACCATTCATTTCTAGATTTGGGTTCCCATCCTTTAAATGTTTTATATACTGGTTTACATTTATCAATGATTTCTGGTTGAATTGGCCAACTTTCTAATGATTTTCCGTTTAATTCATAACCAATACATGCTTTTATTTCTCCAATTCCTTCTAAGGCATCTAAAAGAGTAATGATGACATGATCGATTCCATTTATTATAATAGAGTATTTTATGTTGAATAAGTCAACCCATCCAACTCTACGAGGTCTTCCCGTAGTCGTGCCATACTCATGGCCTTGTTCTCTTATTTGATGAGCAATATCACCATCTAGTTCTGAAGGAAATAAGCCTCCTCCAACTCGAGAAGTATAAGCTTTTATTATTCCAATAATTTTTCCTATTTTTTTAGGAGGAACTCCCGTTCCGGAGCATATTCCAAGAGCGTTAGCATTTGAAGAGGTTCCAAAAGGATATAAACCGTGGTCTATACATAAAAGATTTCCTTGAGCACCTTCAAAAATGACTCTTTTCCCGGAATCAATTACCTTATTTAAATAAAGCGCTGTATCTATCACGTAGGGCTTTAATAATTCTCCATATTTTTTATATTCTTCATATATAGCGTTTATATCAGCATCCCATTCAGGATCAAAAGAATTGATATTTTTCTTCTTAATTTCAAATAATTTCTTTAATTTGCTTTTTAATAAATCTGGATTAATTAAATCATAAACTCTTATACCCCAACGAGCAGCTTTATCAGAATACGTTGGACCTATACCTCTTTTAGTAGTACCCGCTGCTAAATCGCCTTTTGAGTCTTCTTCCAATCCATCCAATACTCTATGAAAAGGAAAGATAATGTGCGCAGTAGAACTTAATTTTAGAGTCAATTTTTTCCCAGACTTTTTTACTTTTTCAATTTCTTCTAATAAAACTTTAGGATCTACGACAAGCCCATTTCCGATAACTACTTCTTTTTCCAATAAGGCGCCTGATGGCATTATGTGAAATATATATTTTACATTATCTACTACAACAGTATGACCAGCATTATTTCCGCCTTGGTATCGAACGACCATATCCGCTTTTTGAGCCAGATAATCAACAAATTTCCCTTTGCCCTCGTCCCCCCAACTCAAACCAATTACAGCAATAGTATTTTTTTTCATGTCCAAAAATGATATTAATTGAAAGTATAAAAAACTTTTTAGTAAGATTTTATAGATATCGTTTTGATTTAATATGCTTAAAAATAAAAAAGGGAAGAATAAATATCAAGAAAAAGAAGGACTATATAGAGCAATTAAAATTTTAAAAGATTTCAAGAAGAAGAAATTACCCCGAGAACAGATATATGTCTCGTCTCCTAAAATAACAAACAATTTTAATTTTAAAGATAATGATAAATAGAATATATTGTAAATAAATATTTAAAGAATTATTTTTGAATATATTTGGATATAATATAGCAGGCTAAGAAAAGTGAAAAAAAAAATTGTTTTTATTCTTTATTAAAACAGCCTTTCGCGTTATAGTTCTTCTTTATACATGTTTAAGCCAAGCATTAAAAGATATCCTAAGATTAATATGAATGTTAACCACTCAAAAATTGTCGCAATTGGTCTGTAAGCACTAAGTAAGTATAAATATGTTATACAAAACACAAAATCCAGGATGGCAATTATTGAAAGACGCTTCCAATAAGAAGGGTGATTTCTTAAACCGACAATGGCGAGTAATATTACCAATTCTATACATAAGAAATTCATCAAGCTCCAGAAGTTATGTTGCGCAGAAGCCGTATCCGTGGGAAAAATTGCAATCATTACCATCGAGAAACTATTGAACAATCCAATTATTTGAATGGCTATCATGTATTTTTTTACAGATGGCTGAGACTCATTCCATTTTTGCATGTCAAGAATAAATGGAATTAATGCGATGCCCATCAAAATTAGGCTTATACTGAATAGAAACCAACCATTAGGATTATTCGTAGTATTTCCTAAGGCAGAGACCGTGTGTTGAAAGGGTGAATATCCAGGATATAGAAAGGCAGCAGGTATTAAAAAGGCATAATAAAAGATATTCGTTAATATCACAGATATAAGATATAGTGGTATTCCTTTTATCGTTTTAGTCATTTTTTTTAACCTCTTTTTTTAACGTTCCAATCGATTTTCATTTATTTTTATTAAAAATTAGATTTTTTGTAATTTATAGTTTTATACTTTAATTAACTTTAATAATTAAACACTCGGTAATAACTCGGTTTAATTCGAAATTTTTATTTCTTATAGATTGATTTTTATATTAGTGTTTTTTTGTTTTTATAGTAGCAAATTAGCTTAAAAATAAATTTCTTGTCATTTAAAAATGTCTTACTTAAAGAAGAAAAAAATTCTTTTTGATTTAGCTCATAATGAGATGTTGAATATTGAAGAAAATGAGTTTTCTGAATTTTTAGCATTTTTACAACTATCTAATGTAAAGATTTTGAAAAATAAAAATAGGGATTTAACTAGAGATGTGTTACAAAACGCCGATATTTTAGTTATTGGAAATCCTATAAATAATTATTTTTCCAATGTTGAAATTAAACACATTGTTAATTATGTTAGAAAAGGGGGCAATTTATTATTAATAAGCGAGTATGGTGCCGATTCCCTTCAAAAAACCAATTTGAACGATTTGTCAGGAAAACATTTCGGCATATTTTTTAAAAAAAATATCGTGAAAGAACATCATGAGAGTAATCAGAATTGTTCAAGCATGTTGCATTTTCATGAATTTCAAGAGCACGAGATTACGAGACAAATAAGAGAAGTAATAATTGGAGGGACTTGTTCTTTTTATATTAATAAAAATACAAAACCATTAATAAAATCAAATGATTTTACTTGGACGGAAATTTATAATGATTCTACTAATCAATGGATGAAGGAAGAAGAAAAAGGGCAAATAATCGCAGCGTACACGAAATTTGGTCGAGGAAAAGTAATCGCTTTAGGTGATATTGATATATTTACTAACGACCCTAATAGCGGTTTAAATAAGTTAGATAATCGAAAATTCATTTTAAACATTTTAAATTGGTTAATAGAGCCAATAAAGAATTCTGATGTCATGTTATGGACTTTAAATCAATTAGGCGCACTTCAAAATGAACTTAAGGAAATGAATAATAAAATCAATAATATTATCGAGACTATAACGATTATAGAAAAAAGACAAACATACATTGAGCAAAAAATAAACAATAAAGAAGAAGAAATATTAAATAATTCTTTAGAAAGAACGAAATATAACATTAATTTAGAAAAGAAATCGCTTCATCAAGAATAGTAATTTTCATTTAATTTTATTTATATATAATGTATTTTAATTAATTGAACGATTCTTGAATTTTGAATATCTCCATTCCTAATGAATATCTTTACGATTAGATTTTATAAAAAACATCTCAATTTATTAATTAAGACTTTTTAATTTTAATTAATCAAAATATCAATAATAATGAGTGAAAAATGCCGTTAAAAACACCGAAAGAATATTTAGACAGTATTAAAAAAGAAGTTAATCTTTATATTTTTGGCGAAAAAGTAAAAAAATTTTGGAAACACCCTATTATTAGACCATCAATTAATACAGTCATGAAAATTTACGAATTGGCGCAAATGAAAGAATATAAAGACATTATGACAACAACATCCCATTTAACTGGAGATATTATAAATAGATTTACCCATATTCACCAATCAGTGGACGATTTAATCAAAAAAGTAAAAATGCTGCGATTATTGGGCCAACAAACGGCTTGTTGTTTTCAGCGATGCGTTGGATTTGACACTGCAAACGCTTTGTATAGCGTTACTTACGAAATGGATAAAAAAAATAAAACAAATTATCACGAACGATTTATTAAATACTGGCTCGAAGTTCAAAATCAAGATTTAATGGTAGATGGCGCAATGACAGATTCTAAGGGGGATCGCGGAAAAAGACCTAACAATCAACCAGATCCTGACGCATATTTACATGTTGTAGATGAAAGTGACGATGGTATCGTAGTTCGAGGCGCCAAAATCCATCAGACAGGATTTTTAAACTCACATAGAGCAATTATAATGCCCACTCTCTCTTTAAGAAAGGGGGAAGAAGAATATGCTATAAGTTTCGGAGTTAATACGAATGAAAAAGGAATTACTCAGGTGTATGGAAGACAATCTTGTGATACACGCAAAATGGAGGAAAACAAATTAGATATCGGAAATTTCAAATATGGTGGTCAAGAAATATTTGTCATATTTGAAGATGTCTTTATTCCTAACGATCAAATTTTCATGAAAGGAGAAATTAAATTTTCAGGGGAATTAGTTAATAGATTTGCTGGATTCCACCGACAGTCATATGGAGGATGTAAAGTTGGTGTAGGCGATGTTCTCATTGGCGCAACAGCTTTAATTGCCCAATATAATGGAGTAGAAAAAGCTTCTCACATAAAAGACAAACTTGTAGAAATGATACATTTAAATGAAACCATTTTTAGCTGTGGAATTGCCTGTAGCTCTTTAGGTTTTAAGAGAGATGCTGGAAATTACGAAATGGACATGCTATTAGCAAATGTTTGCAAGCAAAATGTCACCCGATTTCCATACGAAATTTCGAGATTAGCTGAAGATATAGCAGGTGGGATTATTTGCACGATGCCTTCTGAAGCGGATTTCAATTCAGATGAGATTGGACCGCTAGTAAAAAAATATCTCTCTACTTGTAATGGCGTATCAGTTGAAAATCGTTATAAAGTCTTGCGTTTCATTGAAAACCTCAGTTTAGGTGTCGCAGCCGTGTCTTATAAAACGGAATCAATGCATGGGGCTGGTTCACCTCAAGCTCAAAGGATAATGATTGCCCGACAAGCAGGTTTAGAAAAAAAAATAAAACTAATAAAAAATATTCTTGATATAAAATAGAAAAATAAGATATATTATACTTTGAGAGCGTGATCAACGGCAAATTCTGCGTGAATTTTAGTTGTATCAAATAACGGAACTTCCACGTCTTTTTGTTTAATCAGCAAGGGGATTTCAGTACAACCTAATATGACTCCTTCAGCGCCATTTTCAACTAGATTTGTAATGATTCTTTTAAATTGATTTTTTGAAGTTTCTTTTATTTCTCCCAAACATAGCTCGTTATATATTATATCGTGAACAATTTGTCTATCATCCGAATTTGGGATTATTACTTCAAGACCAAATTTTTCAACGAGCCTACCTTTATAAAAATCTTCTTCCATGGTAAATTTGGTACCCAAAAGCCCTACTTTCTTACAACCTCTTTCTTTAATTGATGAAGCGGTAGCATCTGCAATAATGGAATCTTTACGCTTTTTTCGACATCTCCAGCCATCTTATGCATTGTATTGGTACAAATTAGAACTAAATCCGCTCCTGCTTTTTCCAACCTTTGAGCACAATCTATCATTACATTAGTGAGTTCTTGCCAATTTCCTTCGTGTTGTAACTTTTCAATACTGTCAAAATCAACCGAATACATTATACATTCAGCTGAATGAAATCCTCCCAATTTTTGCTTTACTGCTTCGTTAATTATTCGATAATATTCAAGAGAGGATTCCCAAGACATTCCTCCTATAAGACCTATTTTCTTCATAATTTATTAAATCCCTCGTGCTTTTATTAATTTTTGATATTCTAAAGAAAGATTCACAAATTATGTATTGAAAAATTTTTTATTAAATCATGATTAGATTAGAATAATGTTAAAAAAAATTGAAACCGATAAGGTTGAATTGTTATTTGGAGTGATTTCAGATATGCACATTCCTTCAGAAGCTCTAAAAGTTCCAGAAAAAGTAATTGAAGATTTTAAAGAAAGAAAAATTGATTACTTGCTTGCTTTAGGTGACTATACCACGTGAAGCTTATAAAAGCCTTATCGACATATTTAGCGAAGACAAGGTTTTTGCAGTTCTTGGGAACATGGATTTGGAGGCCAAGCTAAAAAAAACTATACCTGAATCGATGGAAATCGAAGTATTAGGGCATAGAATATTCATGAGTCATGGTGGCGGTTCACCAAACTTTATTATTAATAGATTAAAAAAGAAATATGATTTATCTGAGTGTGATATTATCATCTTCGGTCATACACATCATCCATTTCACAAGGAAAATAATGGAAAGTTATATATTAATCCAGGAAGCGTTAACGACAAGAGATTTACTGATATTAACTCTTATGGATATCTAAGGATCTCAAAAGAAAAGGTTGATTTTGAAATCGTAACTCTTTAATTTATTCAGCTGATACATCAGTAATATGCAGTAATGGTATCTTTACGCTTTTTTCACAATCTCCTTCCATCTTATGCATTGAATGGAAAGTGAAATCGTTTTAAATTAAAGACTCATTCAATATTTTTCTTTTTTATTAATAAAGAAGTGTAGAATTTTTTACTTACTATTAGTAAAGTATCTTAAACATTTTTAAAAGCTATATCTTTAATAAATTTAGAATAAAATAAAAAAAAAAACATTTTGGGATGTGATTAAAAATTTCAAACGAATCAGAGGGATTTACAAATAAGGATTTTATGGAAGTTCTTAATGGACAAAAAGAAGTAGGTAATAAATATAAAAGCCACTTCTTTTCAATGTTTTCTCAATTATTTTGCACTATTACAGAGGAAGTAATTAACCAATTTGGAGATAAAGGTAGATCTGCGATAGCAGAATCGGTTAAAAAGTACGGAGAGGAGAGAGGAAGAAGAATAGCGGAGCTAGTAAAAAAAATGGGAAAAGAATTGAGTCTTAAAAATTTTTTCATATACGGAGATTTAAACAGTAGAGATATTTTAAAATACAAACCGAAAATTGTTGATGGAAACGTTGAAATTATAGTTAAAGATTGCGTCTTTTATAATGGTTGTAAAGAATGGAATAAAGAGAAATACGGGCAGATTTATTGCGAATATATTGATACAGCCGTTTTAAAAGGATATAATCCTGAACTTATCATTGAAGTTCCTTCAAACATTACTAAGGGTGCAAAAAAATGCGTTCTTAGATATATAAAAAAAAAATAGAAGGACCTAAATATCCTGAATTATAAAATAAAGAGATGGAAATATATTAAAAATGCTTTTCTTTAAATAATGTTTATTTGTATTAAATTAAATAGAAGATTTGATTTGAAATAATTTAAATTGGAGAATATCATGGATGTAAAAATTTTTTTTAAAGAATCAATTAAAAAATCAATTGGTTGCACCGAACCGGCAGCAATCGGATTATCGGTATCAATCGCATTTCATTCAATTAAAGGGAAAATATCATCTTGGTTGAATAAAGAATATTTAAAAACATCTGAAGTAAAATTTAAGTCAGATTTGTCTATAGACGATGTCACAAAAGTTATAGTCAAATTGGATAAAGATACATATAGAAATGCTCTACAAGTTGTAATTCCGTACGCAGAAGGGATAAAAGGCTGTGATAACGCCGCTATTTTGGGTCTGTTTTGTAATCCTGATAAAGAATTAGAATTATTTAAAGATTTGGCAAACAAAAAAGTCCTAGAATCAAAAATATTAATGGATAAGAAAAAAGTTGAGATCGTTGTTAATTATGAATGGGAAAATCTCCATATTGAAACTGAATTAATAACAAAAATGTATAAGAGTACGGTAAAAATAATAGAAAAACATTCTAATGTTGTTTGTATAAAAATTAATGATAAGTTTTTATTTAAAAAGGATGAAATGACATTTGAAGAAGAATCACCATTAGATAAACTTATCAAATTAAATCTAATCGATCTAATTAAAATAGTTGAATATTTGCCCGATGATTCAAAAGAAAAACTTGAAGAATCAATAAAAGTAAACTATCAAGCTTTTAAAGATGCAAAGAAAAAATTTAAAGAAATAAAAGCAAAAAGTATTGGTTTAACTCTTAAAAAAATTATTGATTTAAATAATATCATTAATTCTGCAAAATATAAAGTTGTTACAGCTATTGAAGGTAGAATGGCAGGATTCCCTCTTGAAATAATGACTTGCGCTGGTTCAGGAAATATGGGTTTAATTTCAACTCTTACTTTAATAGAACTACATGATAAGTATGATAAAAATCAAGAAAAATTAATTCGGGCATTAGGTTTAACTCATTTAATTGCTAATTATGTCAGTAAGTACTCTGGGCATTTGTCAGCTCTATGTGGATGTACCATTAAAGCTGGTATTGGTCTAGCTGCAGGAATTGCTTATTATTTAATTGAAAATGATATGAATGAAAAAGAAAAAGAAAGAATTATTGGGTCAGCAATTAATAGCATGATTGGAAGCATAACTGGTATAATTTGTGATGGCGCTAAAAGAAGTTGTGCGCTTAAAGCCGCAACTGCTGTGGATGCAGCGATAACAAGTGCTTTTCTATCTTTATCTACAACTGTTATATTATCAAAATTTGAATATTTGCACAGGTCATATGCAATTGCTCGACCCATCAGTCCTGCGCCTATAACTATTATTTCCATGGTGTTCTTCCCCAATTAATCCTCTTTGTGAATAACTGACGTTGTTAAAACCGTTTCTCTAAGTTATCACGTAATTATTATAATGGGTTAGCTTATTCAGGCTGTCAAACATGGGAGGTCATTTTAT
>JAUWRB010000181.1 GCA_030610785.1 Promethearchaeota archaeon
TCTGTAAGAATTAATGAAAGTTTAGAAGAAATTATTAAAAGATATTCAGAAGATAAAAAAATTGAACAATCAGATGTAATTAGAGATTTAATAAATAATGGGAGCACATACTTAGCGATAAAAGGTTATGCAAAAGGAAAAATTTCAATAGGAAAAGCAGCATATCTCTCGAATCTTCCACTCTCAGAATTCATGGATTTAATCATGGAATTAGGAATTAAGTCTAAAATCAGTAAAGAAGATCTTCTCGAAGGTTATGAGAATTTAAAGAAGTTTTTTTAAAAATAACCTTCAAATTAGTTAAAAAAAATTCAAGATGTCCGAAGATTTTTTTCTTTTGAATTTTTTATGAAGTAATTACTAATTCATGAGTATCCATATTTTTATATAGAAAGGTTTTTAATTTCAATAATAAGAATCGAATTATTATCAATTAAAATTCAATTAAGATATAAATGGTCTTTAAAATGGAACAAATCGAATATCAAGATGTAGAGTGGGCAAACGATTGGAAAGTTATTGTAGAAATCTTTGAATCTATTGATCGTCTCAATTCTTTATTTAAAAGCTTAGAAGTTTCTTATCTACGGAAATTGCAACAAAAAATTTTAATCTTAAATTTAGAGAAATATGCATATTCGCTTCAAAATTACATTGTTGAAAAATATAAAAAGGAAGAATAAAAGTAGAAGTTTTTATAATTAATTTAAAATTTTTTTCATTCTTTTATATCAGATTTATTTTTTTTAATAAATTTTATTGCTATTTTACCAAAGTCAACTCTAACTATTAAATAAATCGTTATAACAATTAAATAAAGAGATACAACGCTTAAGATCCAATTTTCGCCTCCAATAATTCCACACATGCCACCGGGTATCAATGAATCTAATAATCCAAATGCATTATAGGCAAAAGTAAGCATTAAACCCAATTTTCCAAGCCAACACCAAAAAATTGTCTTTTTAAGACTATATTTTATTATTCCTAAAGGAACTGTAATGAGGTCATCATTTAAGGGAGTAAGACCGAAAATAAATATCATGAATGGTGCGACTTTTGGGTGTTCAAGTAAATATAGCTGAAATTTCTTTAAATTTTCCATTCTTTTTTCTGATATTATTTCTGCAGCACCTCTACCCACAAAGTACCCACCTAATTCTCCAACCAAGCATCCTAATGACGCAATAAATCCGACCAAGAGAGGAATAAAAGGATTAAGACTTAAAAAAGGTAAAGAACTAAAACAAACTACAATAGTATAGGGAGTAGGGACGGGAAGAAGATTTCCAATTATACAGACGATAAAAGTGATAAAAAGGGCATAATATAAATTTTGAAAAGGTTCATATTTGGAAATGTTTTCAATTGCTACTCTATGAGACTCGTTCAATAAAAAATCTATAGAAATAATCGTTAGAATTACTATTAAAATAAAAAAAACAAGATCTACTTTCTTGATTTTCAATTTAATTCTTTCTCTATTAATTTTTGAGTTAAAAATAAATAATATATCTTAATTTATTATTCATTTTATAATTTTTAGGTTGCTAAAACATAATTATTAAAAAACTTAATATAAAACTCACGAAAAGAATAAACACGATAATAATGCTTAATAATCCTTTTCTCTTTTCTCTCTAGCGAATTAGTCTTCCACGATTACGGGGTGATGTTTTTCGCTTTATATGGCTCATGAGTTTTAAATCGAAAAAGAGCAAAATCTTTTTTATTTAATTGTTTTTATTGTCAATTTTTATAAACAATTCTGTAAGTACAATATTATTATAAGAAAATAACATCCTGGGAGTATAATTTTCTGCTAAATAAACTCCATCTGATATTTTTTCTTTTAAAGGAAATAATTGCTTCTCTTTTACTACTGAGCCCAAATAATATCTATTATATTCTTTATAACCAAATAATTGGTTTTTAACAATGACCATCTTTCGTTCGTACCCTTCGGGTACTTCTGTCTTTTCTAGCAATAAAAGGATTTTTTCGCGTGATAAAGCTTCAAGCAGTTCAAGATCTTCTTTAGTTCCCTCGTAGGCAGGTCCCGTCTGTTCTTCCTCGTAATTAATTTCCTCCTGCAATCCAACCATGACTTTAAAATCGGAAGTCTCGTTGCCATCATCAACAGCAGTTATTCTAAAAGCTATTCCATATCTATCTCTTATTTTAGGTGAGATTTTTGCTGCTATGAATTTCATTCGAGTAGTGGTATTACTACCATACCAAATCCAGACTCGATAACGTTTATCATCAATAAATAAGAGTATGAAATCAGAGTCTAAAAGATCATATAAAGGCAAATCCTCCTCTATCTCTAATTCCTCGAAATCCCCAAGTTGATCATTGAACTCGAAAACTAATATTTCTTCTTCCTCTTTTTCAGGAATCTGTCCTTTCTCTTTTTCAGTTTTTTCTAAATCGTTATTTTCAGGGATTTTTTTTTTTCTTCGGTCATTTTTAGCATTTAAATACTATTCAATATTATATTACTATATCATTTTATTTACTTTAATATTTAATATTAAATTCACTTTTTTTAATTTATCAATTTAATTTAGAATCATTTTTATTTTAATTATATATGAATTGTTAAAGGTCTAATGACATTATTTTCTTAGAAATTTCTTTAATACTCTGAAAGTCTTCATCTAAAGACGCCCTTACTAAGCCCTGCTTCAATTTTAAAATTTTTTTTTGAATTTTGGGTGAAAATGAATTTTTTTCGTTAGAAAGGTCATCTAATTTTTGATAAAGTTCCTTTGTCTGTTTCATGTCAAAAATGTTATGGTTCAAGGCCATTAATTTATACTTCATGTTTAAATCTTGAAGCCATTTTCTCCCGGTGTTCTTTAATTTTCTAATTTTAGTAACATTTCCCGTTTCAATAGAATATTCTATATCTTTTTTGTTAATCTCAATTAGATTTAAAAACCATTTTTCGATATGTTTTTTCGTTGATTTGATATCCGTGTTAGAATTCATGAATAGTGTTACTGTGACCATTTCGAAATTAAATGTCTGTATTTTAATGTTAGTTCCTTTTAAAGTAAAACCAGGAAGATTTTTTATATTAATCTCATCAGAGAATTTTTCTAATGCGCTAATAAACATTGGGATTAATTCAAAAGCTATTGGCTTTTCTCTATCTTCAGCTTGAAGAAATAAATCAAAAAATCCATCATGAAGTTCTGTAATTAATATTGGTTTACCATCTTTATCTCCGATCATGAATCCTAGAAACGCGTGAGATTTATCAACTTCCTTAGGTTTAAATTCTAAGGATACACCTTTAATTTTGCTAAAATCCTCAACAGTGAAATTATATAGTAAATTTTTTATATATAAAGCGCCCATCGTTGTTAATTTAATTGTTTCTTTTTGATTAATAATTGAAATATTTATCAAATTTTCTCGGTCTAACATGTCAATAATTTGTTCAGTATTTTGGCGTGGTATTTTTAGAAAATTTATTAATTCGTCTTTAGAAATTGGAACTTTTTCTTGAATTATATATAAAATATTTATTGTATTTTTAAAGAAATTGATATTGCTTTTTGCTTTAGCTACTTTTTTATTAACACAAGTTTTTAAAATATCAATAAATAGACCAAAAGTCTGGGTGAAATAGTCCCTTTGAATACTTGTGTACGAAATCTTGAGCAAATTCTCTTGGAAAAGTTCATTATTAACATTTAATTTTATTTCTTTCAATTTTTCAGGTTTAAGTAAATCAACTTTATGAAGTAGAAGATATACAATTGAAGTTGGATTTAACTCGTTCCTAATTTTTAAAACTCTTTTTGCAAAATTAATTATTTCTTCAATTGGATTTGTAATATCAATAACAATAATAACTATTTCAGCGCTATAGAAAATTGAGTTCTTATTCATTTCGAGCCAAAATTGATTTTCTTGTCCGGCAAGATCAACAATTCCTATTTCTTCTTGTAATTTAAGAACTATAGACTCTTTTCCGTGTGTAGGTTCTAAGGCATATTCTAATAATCGTGAAGAATTTTCACCTTCAAAAAAAATTTTACGGAGGCTAGTCTTTCCTGCTGCCGGAGGACCGATGAAAATTATTTTTTTCGCCATTATACTTATTCTTAAAGATAAATAGAAAAGTGTATATCTAAATTTTCTAATGATTTTTAATTAAAAATAATTCCTTTTATCGTTAATTTCAAAATTTCAATAAATTAGATATTTATAAAAATTTCTAAAACGATAAAACTTTAATAAAATTTTTTTAATTACAATAAAATTATTAATAAGAGTCTTATTCACGAAAATCTAAAAAATTAATGCGGGAAGGGAGATTTGAACTCCCGAACTCCTACGAGACTGGATTCTGATACTAGCAACCAGACGAATCTTGACCGGATGTGTCCAGCGCCTTTAACCAGACTTGGCAATTCCCGCTTGTTTTGAACGCGTTAATATTCTAATAAAACTATTATGATTTAGTTATCTATTATTTAAAAGTTTTAAAAAATATTAGGATTTATTGATTTTTTAGATAATCCTTTCTAAAAAATGTTAAATTTTCCGAGGATCAAATAACTTGTAATTTATTTTTACAATAAGGGCAATTAAGCGGGAAATCCTCTTCACAAGGTTCTAATTCGTTGCTATTTATTATTTTTTTCCAACAAACTAATTTATTTTCTTTTTGAATCATGTCTCTACCATGATGCTGTGGAATTATATTTTTTGTCTGACAATTTTCACACACTAGCATTTTGGCTTTACTTTGCAATGATTCTTCAGATAAATTCTTATATTTAATTTTATATCTTAAAATTCTCATGCTATTAAACATGACTAGTAATGAAACCCCCCCATCTCCGATGCCCACTGCCAAAATGAGCGTCATGAGACCATTAATAGTTAAAATAGCAAATAATACTTTTACAATAATTGATGTCCAAATGTTTTGTCTTATAATCTTATTAGTTTTTTTTGAAATATCAATGAAAGTATTTAACTTTTTAAGGTCATTACTCATAATTATCACATCTGCAGTTTCTAAAGCAATATCCGTAGCTGAAGCTCCTATCGCAATTCCTAAATCTGATAAGGCTAAAGCAGGAGCATCGTTAATTCCATCGCCCACCATTGCCACACCTTTATATCTCTTTTTTAATTCCCTAATTTCTTGGAGTTTCTGCTCTGGTAATAGCTCTCCTTTAATATCAGTTATATTTAAACATTCTCCAATCGTTTCACAGACATTTTGATTATCTCCTGAAATTAATACAGAACCATGTCCTTTTTTATGCAATTCATTTATAAGAAATGGAGCAGAAACCCTTAAAACATCTCTGATTAGAATTATTCCTAATAATTCTTTACTGTTTCCAACTAAAATTGGAATCACTCCTAGGTCATTAACTGTTTTTTTAGGTAAATCATAGTTTAATTCGTTAAAAAACCGATAACTCCCTACATGGTATAATTTTCCACTAATTTCACCTTTAATTCCTTTTCCTTTAATAACTAAATAATTATCAACAGAATTTAGATTAATTTCCATTTGTTTTGCTTTGTCCACAATTGCTTTTCCAATAGGATGTTCGGAAAGGGCTTCTAAACTTGCCGCGATTGTAAGAACATCTTTTTCTATTCCATTATAATTAATAATCTCAAAAATTTTCAAGTTTCCCTCGGTTAAAGTTCCAGTTTTATCAAAAGCAAATACATCTATTTCATCAATTTTTTCTATAAAAACATTCCCCTTTACTAATATTCCTTCTCGGGCTAATTTTGTTAATGCTATAATGTTAGCTAAAGGCGTAGAAAGTGTTAGAGCACAAGGGCAAGATATTACTAATAAAATTAATCCTCGATAGAACCAATCATTAAAATCAAGATTCAAAAATAATGGAGGAATTATCATGATAAGTAGAGAAAAAACCAAAATAATTGGCGTATAATATTTAGCAAATTTTTCAATAAATCGTTCGTGTTTGCTTTTATTTTGCTGTGCGATTTTAATACTCTCAGCTATTTGAGCCACTATAGTATTATCACTTTCACATGTTACTTCAATATCAACAAAGCTATCAGAATTTATACTAGCAGCAAATATTTCATCTTTTAATTGCTTAAATACCGGAATAGACTCTCCTGTTATTGAACTTTCGTTAAAATATGACTTTCCTTTCACGACAAATCCATCTAACGGTGATTTCATTCCAGGTTTAATTCCTATTATGTCCCCTTTTTTAATGCCTTTAGTCGGAACTACTTTATACTCGTCTTTTATTTTTAATAAAGACTCATCTGGAGCTAATTCATAAAGCTCTTTAACAGCATTTTTTGATTTTTCCATTGTCAACTCTTCTAAATTCTCCGCAATCGCAAAGAGTAAAATGGCCGTTGCTCCTTCTTGACCATGCAATATAAAAAAAGATGCCACTGCTGCTATAATCATTAAAATATTTGCTGTAATCTTTTTTTCCCGAATATCTTCAAGAGCTTCCGATAAAATTCCATAGCTCGAAAAAGCAATTGAAATTATCGCTAATACTTGACTTAAAATTACTCTATTAGTAGCAACTTCCATGAAAATAGAAAAACCCAGTAAAATAATAGATGGAATTATAAAAAACCAAAAATTTTTGGAAAAAAAATCTTCATGCTTACAAAAAGATTCGGTACACCTACAACTACTTATTTTTATCCACCTTTTTCTACGAGAGTTCGTAAAGATCTTAAAAATTTTCTTCTCTTTTATGGATAAAAATTTCAAATCATTAAAATTTATCATTTATAATTTATAAATTACGAATTAGCTTAAAATGAAATAAAATTTTTATTTGTTTACTTGAGTTAATTTTTTCTTTCTTATTCCTCAAGATTAATAATTTAATTAATTATCTTAGTGTTGAAAATGAGGTAAAAAGAGTGAAATTATCAATAATTAGTCTTATTTCGTAATTATGCTTTTATGACATATTTTAATGTTTTTCTCTCTTGTTCTTCAATATTCAATTCACGTCGGATGGCATTCCTTATAATATAGCCCCCTACATGGAGGATTGAATCCTTTAATATAGAATCTTGGTCCATTGAAGCATTACACGGATATGAATGATGTGCTTTACTAATTCTCTCGTTTAATGATAATTCACCGTTTTCAATGTTTTTTGAAAGAAGCTGATGCGCAATATAGAATGTTGACCCGCATGGAGCGGTTTGAAGCACGCAAGTATCCTCAATAGATTTACCGTCCTTACTTAATAAGAACGATAATATCGGTTCTC
>JAUWRB010000111.1 GCA_030610785.1 Promethearchaeota archaeon
GTTTAAAATCTGTCATTTTCTTATAAACCTCTTCAGAGAT
Organism: Promethearchaeota archaeon; assembly: GCA_030610785.1. Taxonomy (GTDB): domain Archaea; phylum Asgardarchaeota; class Lokiarchaeia; order Sigyniarchaeales; family SOKP01; genus JAUWRB01. The sequence continues at coordinate 41 of JAUWRB010000111.1, forward strand.
GTCTATTGTTTTATGTGTCATTATATAGTTCTAATAAGTAATTTTTAATACTTATTTATATTGACATAAAATCATTTAAAATATAATAAATTATAAAGTGTTCTTATATCAATAATATTTAAAGATATACCTTACCTACTACAAGTTATAATATATCAATCGCTGGTTTTAAAAGGGGATTTCCTCCCTCAAGACCTTAAGATTACTGCCACTGCTGATGATGGGATGTAAATCTTGAAAAATTTCTTGGAATTAAAAATAAATGTGGTATACTTTATATACTTAATATATTATATATACCATATGAGTAAAAATACAACCATAAAAGTATCAAAAAAAACTCTTGAAAAATTGCATAAATTAGCGGGAGAATTGGCATCAGAAATGGGAAAAAGGGTGACATTAGAAGTGGCAATAAACAAGTTATTGGAAGAGAATTATAAAAAATATAATCAAAATTTACCCAATATCGAAGACGATAGAAAAACTTTTCTAGCTATATTGGATCAGAAGATTACTGGCGGCAAACCAGAAGATTATAAAGAATATGATTATGAAGATATAGGTAATATTTAAAATGACGATATTTATTGATACTGAAATTTGGATTTTTGCACAGAAGATTCCTGACCGTTTAAATTTTCAGGACAAATCCGAATACCAGAATGCCCTTAATCTTCATCAAAAATCAAGTGAATTTTTGAAGCAAAAAATAATTGAAAGTGAAATTTCAATGACTACCCATCAAATTTGCGAAATTTTCCACGCGTTAGCTTATAGAGGTAAGAAATTACCAAAAACTACGGCTTTTGAATACTGTAACCAACTTTTATCTTCCAGATTCATGCATTGGTATCAAGTTTTAAATAAGCATGTAAAAGAAGCAATAGAGATTAGTGTAAAAAGCGGTATTCATATTTGGGATTATATTTGTGTCTTACCTCTCTATAATGATGTTGATATACTTTATTCTTGCGATGAACATTTTAAACATGAGTCGTTTCAGTCTTTAGGACCAAAGGTTGAAAATCCTTTTGATGTGTGGATTACATTATAAAAATTAAAAATTAATATATTAACCTCACTTTTGATATAATAGTTGAGATAGATTTTACTTATTTACCATTTTTTGTCCTACCCGTCTGGTTTTGGAGAATTAAGTCAAATATTAAAAAACTTCTTAGAATGATAATCTCTTCTGTTAATAATTAAATTTTAATTTATAAATTACCATATTAATAACATGCCATCTGTAAAAGACTTTGTAATTGATTTCATCAAGAATTTGCCCGATAATCTAACCGTGGAAGAGATAGCGTATAAATTATATCTTGACGAAAGAATGAATAAACCTATATAATCTCTAATCTATTCGGCGAATATATAATTATAAAAAAAAAAGGAAAAACTTAATGTAATGCTTACAATATTCCTTGCTCTTCAAGTTGCTCCATATATCGCTTTTCTTTCTCTGCGTGTATCTTTTTCAATTCTTCTTTCTTTTTATTCCATTCTTCGCCGTCCAACGGGAAATATTTCATGGCGAACGCGCTAAATAAAATGAAAATGGCCGGAATCAATGTAAAGCCAATCATGATGCCAAGCTGTGTTAACGGTTCTTGCGTCAGCGACTCCTTTTGGAACCCAAAAGAAGCGATTATGGAGAGAAAAAGCCAATTTGCGATGGAAATCGCCGGTTTGGTGATTAAAGCGTTCATACCCGAATAAGTGGTTTCTCGACGCTTTTTTGTGAGGATCTCGTCGTGATCGATGACATCCGCCATGACCATTTGCCCTGTGACAAAATATCCTGAAAAGCTGGCTCCTAATAAGAGCATTCCAATTATCGCCGTTTCAAAGACCCAGCCTATGAAGAAAAAGAGAATGAACGAGAATCCTACGAACACGAGAACCATGATAAAGGTCTTTTTTACTCCCAGCTTTTTTAATATCTTGCTATAAACCACCGTAAAGACAAAGACCATCAAGAAAAAGAGAATTAGTGGAACCATTGCCATGAATCCTGAGAGGTTCAAAACATAACTCAAGTAATAAAAAACAGCCGTTGTCAAAATAGTCTGTGCGAGTACGAACGAAAAGTTTGAAACTTCAAAGATGAGAAAAGGTTTGTTTTTCAATGTCTCTTTAAAGCCATCAACGATTCCTAAAGGTTCTTCGAGTTGAGTGTACTTGTTTTCCTTGATGTAATAACTACTAATAAACAAGATGGTACCGCAGATGATTCCTATGATAATCATGACCACATAAAAAGAAGGATCTAGCTCTTCCGTAATCCCAGTTAAGAATAAGATCGGCAATAAGAAAGAAACCAAGAGCCCTAACGCGCTAAATAACGCGCCGTAAACCATTAAATTGGCGCGAGCGTTCGATGATACGGTCATTTCCGCAGGCAGAGAATATGTGATGAGCCCAATGATCGTGTAAATCGTGTCAAAGAGAAATAATAAGAGCAGAAAATTGAAGAATAACGCTAACTGGTTAGTAATGTCCACAAGCGGAAACCAGCAAAGAATGAATAAAAGCCCATAAACTGGACCTCCAAAGCGAAGGTACGGAATTCTCCTTCCATATTTTTTGGATTTCGTCCTGTCTTCGATAAAACCAAAAAGAGGGTCGTTGATGGCGTTCCACGCAGCGAAAATCAACCAAGCGATTCCCAGTAGTCCTTCGTTTAAACCTAATATCACATTATAGAAGAACGTTATCGACCCGAACGCAATGCCTTGTAGAACGGCGCTAGAAAATGTGGCGCCTCCAAATCCCAGCTTTAAGGGAAGGGGTAAAATTTCTTTAGATGTTGTTTTAGAGTTCATTTTTCTCAATAATTTATAATTGTGTAATAATTAAATTTTTTAATATGTTTCTCCTTTTTTTATGTTTCCTTTCTTAAATAACTTTTTATTGATAACGGTAAAATTAGGTAAGTTAATGAGAAAGGATAAATTAGAATTTTTACGACTTTTTAGAATTTAGGAATCCACTTTGCTTCGGCCTCGAACATTTCTTCAACCATTTCACGGATTTGCGTCGTTGAACAAACGCTAGCGGTGTTAGGATCGAGTAATATTGCGTGATAAATCTTCTCTCGATTCATTTCGAGGACCCCTTCAACTGCCGCTTTTTGTACCATGATATTCGAAGTGCATAACGCTTGACATACGGTTGGTAAGACAATTCCTCCTTGAGGATGTAACCCATAACTATCGGCAAAAACAGGGACTTCCACGCAACATCCCTTAGGAAGATTAGTAATCAGGCCACCTTCCTTATTTATCACATTTCCGTTGAATCCGAAAGATTTATTGGTTTCCATTGCGTTGATGATGAACGGAGCATATTCTCCCGTAGGTACTTTCTTATGGGGAAGTTTCGACTTTTTTATTGCTCTAATTATGCTTTTCTCGAATCTACCTTGCAATTTAACTTGCATTAAATAATCACCAGCTTGCTCTATTAAACCCGAAAGGTTCCCTTGAAATTTTTCTAGAAAATCAGATAATTTACGATAATATGGTACATACTCGCTTAGATGCCGGGTTTCTTCTGTCATGAAATATCCACCCGTCGCTTTCATCATGTCTATGCGCACTTTTTCAGATTTTCCTTTGCTTGGATCTTCTTCAAGAGCTTTGTAAATCAAAGGGTACGCATCCTGCCACTTTGCCTTTGGATCTGCTGAATCTTTATACCACGCTTCGAGGAACCATGCCATGTGATTAATGCCTGCGCAGAAAAAACTAAATTCCTCACGCTTTAGACCTGCCCAATGTCGCAGTACATCAGCCGTTCCTTGAACTCCGTGACATAGCCCAACCGTGGAATCTGGAACGATCGAGTTGCAAAACCAAGTGTTCATGGCCATTGGATTGGCGTAGTTTAAGAGTAAAGGTTTTACCCCATCGTTATTGACGTTATGTCCGACTTCTTGCATGTCTTGCAGAATTGATTTTAAGGCTCTTGTATCGCGTAGGAAGCGGAACACGCCACCTGGACCGATCGTGTCTCCTACGGCCTGAGAAACACCGTATTTATAAGGAATTTCGACATCTAATTTAAATGCATCGAGTCCGCCAACATGTATGGAGTCGATCACATATTTCGCATCCTCAATTGCTTTCCTTTGATTTGTTGTCTTTTCAATTGTTATATCTTTATCGTCGAAAAAGTCTTCCTTGAACTTTTTTATGTACCGAAACATTAAATCTAATCTCTCTGCGTGAATATCTTCAAGACAAAGTATCGTGTCTTCTTGGAGTGCGGGAAATAAAAGGAGGTCGGTAAGCAAGTTTTTTCCAAAAACAAGAGATCCCGCTCCAATGAAAGTAATTTTTCTTGACTTTTCAGGTTTTTTCATAATAATATAATATTAAATATATTAATAGAAAAAAATAATATTATTATAAAAAGTCCAAAGAATAAAGTGGATAGATTGTGGAAAATATCATTGCACCACTCAAAGAAGGAACGATAAAAGATACTCTATTTAAATTAGCCACTTTAGATGAAGGTGAACAGAGAAAAACCATTATAGACATCATGGAACACTGTAATAACCTTAATAATATGTTTGCTTTAATGGAGGGTCAACTTAAAGCTCTAATTGAAATAATTGGAGCAATATAATTGAAAAATAGAGATATAAAAAGAAAATCTTTTTATTTCTGGCTGACCTTCTCTATTATTGTAATGGGTATCATGACGGAATTACTGAATTAAGGGATAATATTGATAACCAGATGGAAAAAATCATGGAACTATATTCTTTAATTTAACTATTTGAGTTTTTTTAGCTTTTTAATTTTCTTCAAGCATTTAACCATGCTATTTGTAAATATAGCACTAGTCCAATAACTATTAGCGTGATGATAAGAGATATTAGGGTGTAAAATCTCCATTTTATAGAAATATTTTCTTTTTTCTCCTTGTAAATTATAAATGGCAATAATATAGCACCTAAAATCCAAATGCCTATCCATAAAACAAGAATATACCATTCAAGCGGCAAGAACCCAAAAAGAAGTCCAATTATACCGCCCCATATCGCAATTAGATTTTTCAGTTTCTTTCGAATTTTGACATTTGGGTCATCTGTTTCTTCTTTTGGAAGAATGGTTGAAAGAAAAGCAAATGCAGCTAAGCTTAATAACAATGATTGCAACCAATACAAGTAATTTATTATAAAAATGAATATGGATATACTCGAAATTACCATGATTGTTATCCAAATATATTTAAAATACATCTTTATAAAAATGACCATCTTTTTATAAACATTCCTGATTTTTCTTTTGAGTAGACTATAAAATTCTATTAATAGATCCATGAACTTATTAAAAAAATTCCTTAATTCTTCTAATAAAAAGATAAATGGATAGATTAATATTAATACTACTAAAAAAATACCCCCCAAAGCGATTGATGTGCTAAGAAAATAAGTTAAAAAACCTAGTACAACGCAAGTTGCGGCCCAAAATAAAAATGCTTTAAGCGAGTGTTTTTTAAAAGGTTTAATAATGATTCCTATGAAAATTAAAAGAATTAATAATGAAATATTTAAATTATATAGTAAATTTAAATCTAAAATAGTTTGAAAGAGGATAAAAGAATCGATCGAAAGAAAGCCTCCAATAATTAAAAAGGACAGTTTTCTTAGAAGCATTCTGATTCTCTCGTTGAATACATTCAAAATTTCATCGATATAAGTGAACATTAATGCGATTCCACAAGATAAGAGTACCAGATTAATGAGAATTATTATATCTAGACTGGCGAAATAGAGGGGATAAGTTATAAAATTGAAATACATTATATTGAAAAGATAAAACCTAATTTTATCCTTTTTAGAAGCAAAAAATTTAGAGAATTCGAGTAATTTGATAAAATAAAAAACTTCAAGAATGAGAACGAAAATTATTAATGGAATTATGGCTATTGAAAAAATGAAAATCCAGCTAAATAGGGTGGAAGAAAATATAATGATAAATATCCAAGAAATGATTCTAATGTAATCTGTAGCTTTATTTATAAATTTTAAGAGATATTTATCTAAAATCATTAATCCATGAACAAGTAAACTTAGTAGTAGTAATTGAATTTGAATATCTATATCTATGAAGAGAAGAAGATTTTGAGAAAGAATTACTATTAACGCGTAAAAAATAACACCTAAAATATTTTGAATAAATTTTCTCCACTTATTAAAAAACATTGTACTTAATGGAGCAAATTTATTGAAAGATTTAAACAATATATAGTTTGTATAGAATTGCATCGCAACAAATAAAAGCAGATTAAAAATAAGGAAAGTTAGAACTATTTCTCCAAATTGGATTAAAAGTAAAAATATTGAGAGAGAAATTATGAAATAGCTAATTGCATGAATAAAATACATGTAGCCTTGCTTTATTTTCTTGATATAGTAAATATCAAATGAAGATAAGGTAAACAAAACTATTTGAGAAATTAAAATGCTTTCATCGATCCTAAAAAATTCAATACATGAACAAAAGAATGAAAAACTAATCTCAAAATATACTATTAATGTTAACAATGAATAAGCTTTGGTTATGAAATTCGTATCTTCTCTTTTTATAAATAGAATATTAATATATTTGATTGTCATGAAGAATATGCATGTTTCAAATAAGATTATGAAATTTATTGTAAATAAGTTTAAAATATTAAATATTAAAAAAATATTTGTCCAAAAAAAAGCAAAAATTATTTGAAAAATAGTAAGAACAACAAATTCAAACCAAGTTTTAAGTATAGTTTGTAAATTACTAAAATAAAAACAAAAAAGATAAATTAAAAGCGTGGAACTTAGAAAAAAGAGTAAAATCGAAGGTATTCCGCTGATTTGCGTAATAAGTAAGGCAATAAAATTAGATAAAATAGAAGAAACATAAAACGAAAATGTAATAAACGCTATATAAATAAGGATTATATTGTATTTATGAATATTATCCATTTTGGAAATACCAATTTGAGATAGAAAGTGTAGAGAAATTAAATTTAACAATGAAATTGTTAATATTAATAAGAATACATTTTGGTGAAAAATATAAAAATACATGCTTAAAACATTGCTAAAAATAAACCAAGACCAAAAATTTTGCTGGCGTCTTGCTGTTTTTATTAAAAAATTAAAATAAAGTGTGTCAACAACAAAAATCTCAAAAAGCACACTCCCGCTCAGGATTAATAAAAATAGGAAAATCAAATAAAAAACTTCAATGTTTATATGATTCATTATAATAATTACATTAATTGTGATAGATGTAGAAAAAATCCAGTATAGAATAACCCCTATTTTACTTAAATATAAGGGTAAATCCTTAATTTTTAAACCTAATTCCTTATTTTTGAAATATTTAATGCTAAATAGCATTAAAATCGACCAAATTGTTAAAAATTCGAAAACCAGAAAAATAATAACTTCTAGCGATGAAAATATCTGAGATATGAATATTATGCTATTAAGCGTTATAAATAATGAGAGATAAGTAGAATTCATTACAAAACAAGCAAAATTTAAACGATCGAGAAAATTTTGATTTTCGTAAAATTTCATCAGATTATTTTTAAATCCTTTTTCTTTCGCTAATAAATTAACACAATTGAATATTAACTGGAAGAAACTCAAATAAAATATTAACCAAGTTAATATTGAGAGATCTTGAATTATTGGAATATTGATTAACGCATTTAATATTAAAAACGCTAATGGAATTGGAATTAAATACCATAAAACAAATCTATATTCGTCGAGCATGAAGTACAAAAACAATATACTTATTATTGAAAATATTGCACAGATCATGAGTGCGGATGCTTGAAAAAATATAAATAAAAGTGCTGAAATACTTAAAGATGTCCCAAATGCTAAAATTAACAAGGGAATCCCCTTATTTATGGGTTTTATCATTTTAAAATGATTAAAAACGAAGAATGACCCTCCGAAAATGGTAAGTGCGAAAAATAAAGCAAATAGTTCCAAACCGGGAATCAAGCTAAACGAGTTAAAAGTTAACCACGATAAGTTGATTATTATAATCCAAGAAATTAATAAATTAACATGTTTTTTGTTAAATTTTAAATATTTTGAAGTAAAAAGACTTAATGCTATAACCAAAAATGCTATATTAATAGAAATTAATGGATTTAATAAAATTGCAAAAATCACGAAATAGATAATTAAAAAAATTCCTAATAATACTGTGAAATATGCTACAATGAGAACGATAACCGTTGATCTTATATTTGGAAAAAAGGAATATACTATGAGAAATAATCCAACGACAAGGATATTCATCGATATGGAAATTTCAATAAAAACTCCAAATTCATTAAATAAAATTTGTAAAAAGATGATATTGGTTCCTATCAAAATTAACCAGAAAATTGAAAGTATTTTCCATTGTTTTAATGCATAGAATATTGGCACGAGTAAAATAACGGCAAAAAGAAAAAAAGACGAATTAATTAATAAAAAGTATCCAAAGAAAAGATTTTGGCTAAACCAGTAAACTAATATTAAATTTATTGCCCAAATGGCAATGATTATTTGATTAAAATATTTCCTTATTTTATAATATAATACTGGTAAGTAAAATAGAACACATATGATAGATGTGAGTATGAAAGAACCGCTTAAAAGATTCACTTCAAATAAATAAATTGAATTTACACCAAAAGCATTTAAGGAATTTGTAAAAACATCTATACCCGTAAAAATCCTATAAATAAGAATAAAATTAACTATGGGAATTGCAATCCATATGAACCATCCTGTTTTCCAGACTGTCCAAGACATTTTATGTTGAAAAATTCCTATAGACAGATAATACAGGAAAATTCCAATATTAATTGCGATTATTAAAGGAATTGGTTGTTCCAACGGAATTGGGAAATAAGAAATAAGTAAGAAGTATATAAATGAGGGAAATGAGATAATTACTGCCGTTAAAATTGTAAAAAAAGATTGTCTCCTAATTTTTTCGGGAGCTTTATTATATAAGAATACAAAAGTAAATCCGGTCGTGCTTAAGGTTAATGTAAAAGTTAGGATTGGGTTAATGATTTGATATTTTTCCACGGCAAAAAGAAACGAATAAGAAATCCAACTGGTAAAATTAAATACAGCCAGAAGCATACATGGATTTATGAACCACTTATAGCGCTTATCATTATTTTGGCGTAAATATACCCCTGTAAATAGAAAAAATATAAAAAATGTTATTGTAATGTTATAAATAAGTAATAAATTAGTATATGTAAGGATAAAAACAAATGTTTGGATTGATATTAAAGTAAATTCTGAAAGTACTTCGAATTTAATATTTTTTCTTAAATTTATTAAAATAGATATTAATGTAATTACGCTTAATGAAGCTAGATAAACCAAAATAAAAAAACCTACGGGAATAGAATCAAATCCAGAAAGCACACTGTAAATATTTAAGATTATCTGTATCTCCATGAAGCCAATTAAACTTAAGAGAAAATAACTAACAATTTTAATTATAAAATTTTTATTTCTTTGAGAAAATAAAATCAAACCTGAAACGATTAAGAGAACTACAGATATTTCTGGCATGAAATAGAGCATGCTCGCAAAAAGAATTAGCGAAGATCCGAAAAAACTATAAAGCTTAAACTTGTAATCCTTTAATATTGTTAGATTAATTCTTGTCATGTAAAAGATTGACAATAGTAATAGATTACAAATAGCAATGCATATGAAATAAACTAAATTTTCATTGAAGTTTGGGATTAAAATTACAAAAAACCAATAGAGTTCAATGTAAAAAACAATAAGTGAAGTTAGAAACAAGCACGAAATTATTTTTATTATTAAATACTTATTATCTTCGGAAATCTCTCTAAATTTTTCAAAATAATAGACAGAAATAGGTGTTAACACGCAAAAAATTAATGAAAATAAAAATAT
>JAUWRB010000019.1 GCA_030610785.1 Promethearchaeota archaeon
AAGAACCGATAAAACAAGAACAACAAGAACCGATAAAACAAGAACAACAAGAACCGATAAAGCGAGAGCAGCAAGAACCGATAAAGCGAGAACTTATTAAAAAAACAAAACTCCAAGAGATTAAAACTAAACAAGAAGTCAAGATTGAACAAGAAATTAAAACCAAGGAGATAAAGGAAGAAGATATTGAAAAAGAGGTTGAATTAAAAGAAGAATGGGAGGTTATATTGGCAGAATGGATTAAAGAAGCGAAAGACGATAACATGACTCCTAAAACTAAAGAGGATCTGATTGACACGATTAAAGAATATAAAAAATCAAGAGACGATTACAAGCGCGTCCAGCTTATCCTCGAAAAAAGTAAAAACGAAGAAATCTCGGAAGAAGAGGCGAGAGAATTTTACAAGAAAACTAAAGAGCTTCAAGAAATTAGCGAGGAAAAAACTGTAATATTCAAGGAATTAAGCGCTTTTCGGCGTTTTCACGACTATAACAAGCTGCGGTGGCGCGAATCAGTTATTAATTCGAGAAAAGAGAAATACCCAAGCCTCCTTGCGAAAAAATTGAAGAGTCTTAGGGCTCGTGAGAAACCTAAGGGTCAGAGTCTAAAAAGCGAAAAATTAACCGAAATCAACTTGAAAGCAAAAGATGAGGATTACGACCTTCTCAAAGAAAGATACAGGCAAGAAACTAGCAGGAGACCAATTTATGGGAATAAACAGACCAAAGGTTTTAGAGAATGGAAAAAACATCTCATAGAAGAGCCAAAAGAGTTGAGCGAAACCGTTAAGGAAGCCAAAGAGCTTTCCGAAGTTTCTTCTGATATAAAAAAGGATAGCTCTTCAGAAGCCTCAGTATCTGGAAAAAAACAGGCTAAAGAAACAAAGATGCAAGTTAAAAGTCTAAAAAGTAATAAAAGCTCCGGGTTAAGGTATGATTGGGAAACATATCTCGTAGAATCGATTGAGAAAGCCAATAAAGAAGACATTTCTAGCAAAACAAAAAAAGAATTAATCGAAATCATTAAACAATATAGGAAGTTCAGGGGCTTACGTAAAGATTTAAGAACCTTGTTAGAAAAAGATAGCGTTAACAAATTAGAGGCAAAGGAAATCCACGAATTGGCGGAAAAAATCGGAAAAATGACCTCCACACAAGTTGCAATGTTTAAAAAGTTAAAAGCCTTTCAAGTATTCTACAACGAGAATATCTTTTGGCACGAAAGTCAAGTGCATGGGGAGATGGAGAAATTCACGAAACACTTGGCGAAAGAATTAGAATTTATTAGTGAAAAAATAAGAGAAGATAGCGTGCGTGACGAAGATAAAGCTAAATTAAAAGGAAAAACAACATACGAAGCATTTAACGAAGGGATGAAGTTGGATAGAAATGCAGATACTGCAGAATTTATCGGGATCATTCTGGGAGATGGGAATCTTACATATAATAGAAATAAACCAGAATATCGATTAGATATTAGTCTAAACATCGTAGATGAAAAGGAATTTGTGGATTATGTTAATTACTATATGAGATTGTTATTTAATGAAGAACCACGGATGAGAAAAGTTATTGATAAACGATCGCCTACGGGAGACAGTAAGGGTGTGAATATCCAAATAACAAAAAAAGCTGTTGTTGAGTCATTAATGGAGTTGGGATTAACTCCGGGTAATAAAACAATAAATCAAGTTTCTGTTCCTAATTGGATAAAACAAGATGTACAAATGACTAAAAGATGTATAAAAGGTTTAACAGATACAGATGGTTGTTTTTATGTGGAAGAAAAAGGCAAATCTATAAGATTTCGATTTCTAAATTCATCAAGAAATTTAGTAGCAGATTTTAGAGAAATGTGTAACTCAATCGGTATAAAGACAGGAGCCGTTTGCGGTCCTTTCAGTAAAATAGATTCTAGAACGGGTAATGAATCAATAAATTATTCAGTTGGTATTGATGCAAAAGACCAAATAAAAGAGTTTATTTCAATTGTAGAATCCAATAAATGGTTTATTAAATGGAATGAAATTGGTGAGAAATTAATGACATTATATCCTAATACAAGAAATGTTCAAGAAGCTATAGATGAGGCATTTAGATATAAGAGATATCTTTATTCTAAAAAAAATGCAGAGGATTTAAAATCACTTGTGATAGAACAAGGAGGGTATAGACTTGCCATTAGATTTATGAGGAATCTAAATTATAATCTAATCCCTCCTAGAAGGACATTCACTAGTCATCTAAAAAGACTTTTTAGGGAAAGTGAATATAGGATAAGGTATGGGATTAATGGTTATGAAAAATGGAAGAAATATAACTCCAACATCCTTATTGATATTCAAAATAATAGATTTAAAAGATTTCCATCTAATCTTAAGAAAAAGTTTTGTAAAAAAATTTTAAATGAACTTAAAAAATCTGGAGTTGAAAATATTCAGAGAATTGATAAAGATATAATAGCCTCCTTAAAATATAATATTGATAACCAAGATCTTAATGGAAATATCTCTCAAACAATTAATTCTTTACGATATGAAAGATTATCGTATCTATGGAATAATGCCAACTCTAGACCAATAGTAGAAGACTTTTTTATAAATTTAACAAATTTTGTCCAAAAGATAAAAAGAGACAATAATACTCCAATAACGCATTTATATAATGAATTTAAAATGCTTGGAGAGCAAAAATTAATTAAAGAACTAAGAGAGTTTATCAAAAGTAATGATATTTAATAGCATTAGTTAGATATAATTTTTTTTTATTATTATTAATTCAATGTATGATTTCAATTTTATTGAGATATATAAATTAGTTATTATTATAAATTTATTAAAATAAATATTTTTGAACAGAAATTATAAATAATGTAATTATTATTATTTATAAAATTAAAAAAAATAATTGAGTTTTAAATTTAAGATGTTACATAATGTTTATTTAATTCACCAGCTGACCGGGATTTGTTTAATTCACAGAAAATACGGTTCCATTGAATTTAATCAAGATTTGGTTTCAGGCTTTCTTACAGCATTAAAAGATTTTAGCGTTGAATTTTCCAAGGGTTCAGGAGAGCTCAAAGTTATAGAATTTTGCTAATATCTAGCAAATGTAAAAACATGCAAATTTTTTACCTAATGCTGGTCTTTAAGGAGGGCGTGTTGCTTACGGCGGCAGCAGATAAAAATGACGATTCAAAAATTACTCATAAAGCATTAAGTGATATAATTGAAAAGTTTGTTGAGCAATACGGTGATATTATTGATTCATGGTCAGGAGATGTTCGAATATTTAAAGTATTTGAAAAAGTAATTGATGAAATTTTAGAAAATGGTAAGATCGCAGAGGTTTCCTTAAAAATACCCATTTTAAAGATATACAAAAAGGATTTTATTAAGTCTCGGGCGCGATTGGCGAAAAAGGGATTAATTTTATCTGAAGAGGATTTACATCAAGTTTCCGATAAAAAGCCAGAATGGACATCTAAAAAGCTCCCATGGCAAGTAATTAACCAAGGATTTTTAAACGAAAATGAATACAAAATAGCTCATTTAGCGGATGGTTTTCACACGATTTCTGATATTGCTGAAGAAGCAGGGATTCCGATAATTGAAGCTCAAAAAATAATAAATAGTCTAGATAAGCTCGGTTTACTTAAATTCATTGAAATTAAATAAATGTTTTTGACTTTTTTCGTAAATTTATTTTTTACCTATTATTCAATGACTACCAAATTTAGACCATATTTTAGACCAAATTTAGACCATATTTATACAAGCATTATAAAAATATTCTTTTATTGAAGTTCTCAACTTTTTGTAGATAATCAAAAGGTTTAAACGATCTTGTGAATAAGTCTAAATATTAAATTTATTCATTTTTTGATTAAAATTTTATGAACTTACAACGATATTGACGAATATGAATATAAAAAAAATAGCAGAAAATATTTATGAGATAGAACCAAAAACATTGATGGCAACAGTTAAGGGAAAAATCGAGAAATTTCAAATGAGAGTGCCAGTACATATTTACGCAAACGAGTATATATTGGAAAAGATCAAAAACGACAGAACGATTGATCAGATTAGCAATGTGGCATGTTTACCAGGAATCCAAAAACATGCCATCGCTCTTTCAGACGCCCATCAAGGATATGGTTTTTGTATAGGGGGCGTTGCCGGTACCGATGCCGAAGAAGGTGTGATCTCTCCAGGAGGAGTTGGATACATAAGAGCATGAGCTTTTATGCCAAACACGATATTAACTGTGGGGTCAGACTTGTAAGAACAAATTTGTTTTTTAAAGATATAAAACAAATCCTGCCTAATTTATTAGATTCGATTTTTAAAAATGTACCTTCAGGTTTAGGTTCAAAGGGTAAATTGAATATAAATTATTCAGATTTAGATAGTGTTTTAAATAACGGTTTAAATTGGGCATTAGATAACGACTATGCATTTGAGGGGGATCTTTTACATTGCGAAGAAAATGGTTTTTTAAAAGGAGCCAATGCAAATCTAGTATCACAGAAAGCAAAACAAAGAGCACTAAAACAATTGGGTTCTCTGGGAAGTGGAAATCATTTTCTTGAAATACAAAAAGTTGATGAGATCTATAACGAGGAGATCGCTAAAACACTCGGGATAACAGCAAAGGATCAAATAACTGTAATGATCCACACGGGTAGTAGGGCATTAGGGCATCAAGTTTGTACTGATTCTTTACGAAATGTTGAAAAAGCAATGATAAAATATAAGATTAAAGTTCCAGACAGGGAGCTTGCTTGCGTACCTGCAAATACTCCAGAAGCGCAAAATTATTTGAGTCAAATGGCTTCTGCGGCGAACTTTGGGTTTTGTAATAGACAATTAATAACTCATTGGATAAGAGAATCGTTTCAAGGAATATTTAGAAAAGATGTTGACGATTTAGATTTACATTTAATCTATGGTATTTGCCATAATATTTTAAAAATAGAGGAACACGAAATTGATGGTAAGAAGATAAGATTAAATGTCCATCGCAAGGGAGCTACAAGAGCTTTTCCCCCCGGACATCCAGATCTTTCTCAGGATTATAAAGATATCGGGCAACCCGTATTAATTCCGGGCACAATGGGATCGGCATCTTATTTATGCGTTGGTAGACCAAGAGCAATGGAACTTTCCTTTGGATCCACAGCTCACGGTTCAGGTAGAGTAATGTCACGTTCTAAAGCCAGGAAACAATATTGGGGGACGCAAATAAAAGAAGTATTAAATAAAAAAGGAATATTAATAAGAGCCGCTTCGATGAAAGTAATTGCAGAAGAAGCGCCAGGTGCATATAAAGACATAGACCAAGTTGTTCAAGTTAGTCATGATCTTGAAATAATTGAAAAGATAGTACGATTATTACCTATTGGGGTTATCAAAGGTTGAATTTCGTACGAAATAACCAAATTACTTGATAAAACATGAAAATTTAAAGGATTTAAATTAAATATCAAATACCATTAATATTTCTACTCTTTCTTTAGTTTCTTCTATTTGCATAAAAGAATAGGTAACCGCTTTAACTTCTGTTCCGATCTCATGTTTATTTATATTAAACACATCTCCTTTTAAAATAGCTGTTAATTTATATTGATTTTCAAGTTGTTTTAGAGGTTTTACTTTAATTTGGCTAAAAATAAGTTGTTCTACATCAAAAAGATACAATAACTCTGATAAGAAGTCAAAAATTAATGATTCTTTATCTTCAGCAATTATATTAACTTCTTTTTCTATTTTTGGCTCAATGAGTTCCAAATTTGGAGATATTGTTGCCATTAAACTTAAGGTTGTTTGAGAGATCGCTTCCTCAAGAGTTTTCCCCCAACTTTTTGATTGAACATCTGCAGTGTGATCTAAAAATTCAAAACCCATATCTTTCATTTTCCTAAATTCATTATAATATTCATATCTTTAAAAAATACTCGATTTTTTATATTTTTAATTAATTTCTTAGGAGTTTAAAACCACCCTTCACGATTATTTTATAAATGTCTAACTCTATAGCTGAAAATTTGTTTTTTTCTCAAAAATTAAAAATAAAAAAGAGATTTTTTAATAGAGAACTTAATCTTCATCAATATTTTCACGATAAAACGAAAAAAATTTATCCGGAAAATGTAATCGTTATTAAGAATTTTGACTTTTTTTTTGTTAATAATAAACATTATTTTAGGGCGAAGTTATTTCTGCATTCCATGAGAAAACAATTAAATAAGAAAGTATTAATAATTAGGAATTAATGAACAAACCGGATTAAAATTCATTTTAATCTGTTTTTTATCTTATGAAGAAAGAGGAATTGCCATTGGGCGTAGTGGAGATTATATTAAAGCTATTAATACAATTTTTAAAAAATATATTATTTTTAAAAAAAAAATTCTTCCCTTAGAAATAAAAATTGAATTGATAAATTTATAATTATTATCAGAAGCGTTTAATTACCACGGCACGTCCTTAATACCAATTATATAAGCTATTGTATTTGCTATAATACTAACGGAGGGTGTTAATATTATTATAAAGATTAGGATATTCACATCAAGTATCAGAAAAAGTGTGGGGAAAATAAAAGCAGGAATAGAGGTAAAAATTATAGCGAATATCGCAAAATCTAATTGATCTACCACCCAAAATGGCGCGCCACTCTCTATATTAAACCTTCTCTTTAAAAAGCTTCCTATAAGATCTCCAACTGCAGCACTATAAGAGCATATAATAATTCGCACGATTAATAATAAAAATCCTAAAGGAAAGGGGCCACCAATGAAATAATATTCGTAAATATTTAAATCGGTGTATATTTTATATTGACCCATTTCCGCAGCAGTAACCTGAATTTCCATAATAGAGGGCCATAAAATAAGGAATATAAGAAAAATTACAATTGAAATTGGAATTCCAATGAATAAGGGTCCTTTAATCAATCCTTTCCAAGTTTTATGATCTCCAAATATCCTTCTTCCATCTTTCCACATTTTACCACCATCAATAGGTTTGCCACCGCCTACAATTACCATCCCTCCATTCGCAAAATACCCGGGAGCGATGAAAAGTAGGCTAAAAATCAATATTGCTATCCAATCCTCGAGAGAATAAATTAAGGAGACAATAATAAAGTCTAATAAGAGTAAACACGAAAAAAATATTGCTAATCTTAAAGCTATCTTCGAATGCCTTTTTTTGAGCACATCACCTTCTATTGATTCTTTATTTGCTGGCAATTATATACTTTACCTTTAATAGGAGAGTTTATTATTTGAATAATTATATCTGAATTATAAAAATTCTATTAATAAAAACTTAATAATATTGTTTATTAAAAAAATATTCTTTTATTTTTTTATTAAAGAATTACAACATTTTTATATTTATTTGGCAGTTAATAGTTAACAATTAATTTATCACAAAAGGAAAAAATTTCGAGATGAATGGTGTCGCTAAGTGTTGAAAAATTATAATAAAGACTTCAAATTCAATATTGAGAAATTCTATAAGGATTATTTGATAGGGGCAAAAATTTTTAAGAATAGGGACGCTTTAGAATCGTCTTATATTCCTGAGGAATTGCCTCATCGAGATCGTCAAATACGAGAGATAGCAGAAAAAACAGCATGTGCCTTATTTGGGGATACTCCTCCAAGTTTTTTATGTTATGGTATGACAGGTACAGGAAAAACAGCAACTATTAGATATGTGAGCCAGAAATTGGCTCAACAGGACATGGAAAATAAACCTTGGTGGATATATATTAACTGTAATGTTGTTTCTACGCCCTATCGTATTTTAGCTCATATTTATAATACAATTGCAAGAAAAGAAAAAATTCCCCCAACTGGTTTACCAAAAGATATAATTTTTAAGAGATTATTAGGATTGTTAGACCAAAAGGTCGGGAATTCAATCTGTTTTTTAGTTTTAGATGAGATTGATATTTTAATTGAAAATAAAAAAGCAGGAAATGAAATTCTTTACGATCTCACAAGGTTAAATGTAAATTTAGATGTTTGTAAAACGAGTTTAATAGGTATTTCAAATAAATTAAAATTCAAAGAAAACTTAGATCCGAGAGTAATATCAAGTTTAGGCAAGGAATCTCCTATAATTTTTCATCCTTATAATGCTAATAACCTTAAAGATATTCTCAGGGATAGAGCAAATATAGCTTTTTATGATGGTATATTGAAAGAAGGAGTTATAGAGTTATGTGCTGCTTTAGCGGCTAAAGAAGACGGGGATGCCAGAAAAGCACTACAATTATTAAGAAAAGCCGGAGAACTTGCAGAAAGAGCTCAAAACAAAACAATATCAACAGATTTTGTTGAAAGAGCTCAACTTGATTTAGAGAAAGATTACATTAAGGAATATATTCTAGGAATGCCTCTTCAAGCCCAAATAATTTTAACAGCAATCTATTTAATATTAAAATTTAGTCGTGAAAGAAATATTGTAATTTCAGGCGATATTTATGGTGTTTACGCTGAAATTACCCAAATAATTCCTGGAATTAATCAATTGACCAAAAGAAGTATAAGCGATTATGTTAACGAGTTGGCTTTAGCCGGAATAATAACCGCCGATACAAAATCCATGGGGTTTTATGGAAGGACGAAAATTATTAATTTAGATATAGATATGAAAATAGCAGAAGGTATTTTGAGGAAAATCGACAAAATAAAAGACATTCTTAATTACCAACCTGTAATGACCCAAACTGATCGAGTTAAATTAAGAAATGATGTTTTTAAAAAGTTAATTTAACTTAAAATTTACTTAAAAATTCCCATTCGTCAATATTTTCTGCGATTTTTTTAAGAATAGAAGTGGCGGATTTTATATTTTTGTCTTTTAAAATAAGAAATAGTTTAATTAAATGTTTACAAAATTTTTTGTTTTCTGCCCTTCTTGTTTGGAAATCGTGGCAGTCATGACATAAGATTTTGCGTTTGGTGTCTATTTCAATATAATACAATTCTTTTTTTGACCCAGCAACACTGGTTTTAATTAAACCTTTTTTTAAATCGATTACATTTATATTAAATGCTGTACTTGAAATGGTTGCAGCTCGGTTTAAAGTTCCTTTATCCAAAAAAGCGTTTAGTAAGGTCCTAAAATTAGAATTATTTTCTTCTTTCATATTATTTTTTAAATCTTGCTTTAAATTTTTTTTATTCCAAATTTCGTCTTTTCTTTTTTCTTGCCATATTTTTAGCTTTTTTGTTAAATCGTGAGATAATGAAAGATTGTTATTAACATCTTTAATCATCAATTTTTTTTCAATAGATTTATCGATGAAATCCATTGCTTTTTCTGGAGATTGAAGAAATAATTCAAAGGAGATTTTGTATAATAAGTCATTATATGATATAATTGGGAGATCAATTACTTTCCAAAGGTAAAACAACATTTCTGAAAAATCCTTACGAGGAATTGCGAAATTCATTAAAATTCTATTTTAATTTTTTTTTTTAATTATATAAAAATAATTATTAATTACTTTTTAAGTCTAATTCTACGCTTTTAAAGGTATCTAACTCAATTATTGGAACTATTCCGGGAGTAGGCGTGATTCCAAAACTTTTCATAAAATCAGTCTGAGTTTGGAAACAGCCAGAATTAATTAAAGAAACATTTCTATATTGTCCAATTCCATTTATATGAAGGTGTCCCGTGTGAAAAATATCCGGTATTTTTTCAATTACAAGCCAATCTTTACTGGTCGGAGCAATTTGAGTTTTTTTTCCATAAATGGGAGCCAAATGCCTACATTTAAGTAATTCCTTCATCGTCTCAACGGGCTTATCATTCTCTAGGTCAGAGATCAACATGTTCATATCAATCATACTATCTCCGTGAAAAGCAAGAGTATTTACGCCATGAGTTTTAATTAATGATGGATTTCCGAGACATGTTACTCCAAAATTAATAAGTTCTTCAGAATATTTTTTGGGGACAGCAGGGCGCGGTATAGCATTTCTAACAGGGTCGTGGTTGCCAGAGCTATAAAAAACTTTAATATACGAGGGAATCTTTGAAATTAATTCTGAAGCTTTCTCGAATTGTTTATAGATATCTGTTATTATAAGATCATCTTGCTGATTAGGATAAACTCCAATTCCATCAACTAAATCACCATTTATTATGATATATTTTATTCTTCCAGCTATTTCTCTTAAACCCTTATTACCAACCTTTCCTTTTAAAAAATTTATAAATCTATTCCATAGAGATTCTTCGAATTCTCTGCTTCCAATGTGAGTATCAGAAATTAATGCTATTGATAATGGATCAGGAGAACGATTCGGTTTATGATCAATTGGAATATCTATTTTTGAAACATTCTTAGCATAAATTATTCCATTTTTTCTCTTTTCTCCCGGATTATAAGTACCTTCAACATATATTAATTGATCATTTAGGGTTCTTTCAATAGTTTTAACATTTTCCTGATTTTCAGAATCTTTTCTAATTAGAACGCTAATATTACCCGTAAGATCTTCTAAAATTAAAAAATAATTTCCATTTTTTGTTTGACGTATATCGTTAACCATTCCAATAACAGAAACATCAATTTTATTAGATAATCTTAATAAATTGTTAATATTATTCGCTGAAAGAACTTCTGGTCTTTTTCTCATTAACTTTCGCAGTCTATTGAATTTATCCAAAGTCATTTCGTAAAAATCGTTGTATTTTCCATTAGTATACAATTTTCCGGTTGAATCTTTTAAGATTTCATAATCGAAACTATATTCTTTTGCTTTAGGTGTGAAAGCAAATGCGGATTTAATAGACTTGGTTGGAATAATTTTTAATTTATTTTTTACTAATCTTTCAGTCGGTTTATTAACATTAATAACGACTTGAGAGACATCTGTTTTAGATTTAATTGAACTTTGTTTCATTAAAGGTTTTTCAGGTTTTTCAATATTCAATGATTTTTTTTCTTCTATTTCAGTAGAATTAATAGTACTCATTAATTTATCGGACGATTTATCAATATTATTTGAGCATTTTTCTACTGACGATAATTCTTTTTTAATTAGATTTCTTTTTATAGCTTTTTGTATTTCTTCATCTGATATTTTTCTTAATATGTTTTCTGTTATATGGCTTTTAAATGAAGGAATAAAACTAGTTTCTTTAATAATAATATTAACTTTTTTTTGAGGATTCTCCAGTTTCAGTATGAAATCTAACATTGAAGGAATAATATTTATACCTGAATTTACTAATTTATTTAATATCGTCTGTTTTTCGTTTGAAATATCGGTCTTCAATGCTTAATCATCCTTAACAGAATTATGATATAATATTATTATTAAACTAAAAAAATCTTTATTATTAAACTAAAAACATCTCTTTCTTTTTATATGAAGAGACGGATAAGAATCATGACATGGTTCGAAAAATTATCATCCCCTAAATGTTAATAAACGCATAATAATTGAATTTAATTTATATCAGAACAATAGAATTACTATAATCTAATTATTTGTTACAATCGATCTAAATTTTTTTTAAAGATGATCATGCATGGTAGAAATGAGTAAGGATATGGAAGAATATATGGCCTTAATTCAACAAAAGGTTGATCAATGCTACGATATTGCGGAGGAGGCAAGATTAAAGGGACGAGATCCCGAATTGTTTGTAGAGTCTCCCCAAGCCAAGGATTTGGCAGGGAGAGTTGAAAAGTTAGTTGGACCAGAGGGAGTGGCCGATGTTATAAGAGGATTAAAAAAAAAAGGATTAACTGACGATGAAATAGTTTTTCAAATCGTCTCGGACATATTAGAAAAAAAAATCGGAAATATTGAGGAGTTTGAGGAGAGAGTTGAGAGAGCGATAAGAGTTGGATTGGCAATAAAAACAATGGGAGTTGTAAGTGCGCCGCTTGAAGGTATTTCTAAAATTGTAATTCGAGAGGATCAACAAGGTAATAAATATTTATCATTATACTTTGCGGGACCAATCAGGGCTGCTGGAGGCACTACTACCGCTTTCTGTGTTTTAATTGCTGATTATGTTAGAATAAAAGCGAAAATTCCTAAATATAAAGCAACTGAAGCGGAAATTGGGAGATATGTTGAAGAAGTTAAGCTCTATGGAAGAGGAGGGCACTTACAATATCCGTCTTCTAATCAAGAGATAAGGTTTGTTGTTAGACATCTTCCAGTTGAGATTAATGGGGATTCTACTGAAGATGAACAGGTTTCAGCATTTAGAAATTTACCTAGAATTGAAACGAATAATATTAGAGGAGGGGCATGTTTAGTTTTAAACGATGGGATTCTTTTAAAAGCTCAAAAGCTTATAAAAATTGCTAAAAATAATAATATAAAAGGTTGGGATTGGCTAATTGATTTAAAAAAAATATCACAAAAAGAAGAAAAACCAAATAAGGAAAACGAACAAAAAAACGAACTGGTAGAAAAAATAACACCAAATTCTAAATATGTCGCAGATGTCATCGCTGGAAGGCCAGTATTTAGTTATCCTTCAAGAGTAGGGGGGCATAGAATTAGATATGGCAGATCGCGTAATACAGGGTTAGCAGCAGGAGGATTTCATCCCGCAACCATGGCAGTATTAGATGATTTTGTTGCTATAGGAACTCAACTTAGAATAGAAAGACCTGGAAAGAGTACAAGTATTTGCCCCGTAAGCTCTATTGAACCACCCATAGTAAAATTAAAAAATGGAGATGTAATTAGAGTTTCAAGTGTCAATATGGCTAGAGAAATCTTTCCTGAAATAAATAATATTTTGTTTTTAGGAGACATTCTTTTCGGATTTGGTGAATTTGCCGAAAATAATCATAAATTAATACCATCAGGCTATGTAGAAGAATGGTGGGTATTGGACTTAGAAAAAGCTGTTAAAGACAAAGAACCATTAAATGAAAAAATAAAGAAATTTATTGAAAATCCTTTTAATGTCATACCTTCAGCAGAGGAAGCAATAAAAATTTCTCAGAAATATGATATTCCTCTACATCCCGCTTATTGCGATTTTTGGGGTAATATTTCAGTAGAGGAATTAGATGTTTTAAGAAAAGTTTTTATTAAAAGCTACTCAGAAGAGAAATTGATAATTGACTACAACGAAAATATTAAAAAAATCTTGGAAAAAGCGTTTGTTCTTCACAAAATAAAAGAAGGGAAAATTGTATTTAGCAAAGCGATGAATTATATTTACATCAATATTTTTAACCTAAAAAGCCAAAATTCAGAAAAAACTGAAAAAAACGGTAGTGTTTTTACTTATTTCTTTAGAGTCTCATCCATCATTATAAAAAACAAAGCACCATATTATATGGGCACGCGCATGGGAAGACCAGAAAAATCTGAAAGGAAGAGCATGAAAGGGATTCACACATTATTTCCATTAAGCAATAAAGTTGGCAATTCAAGACTGGTAGACAAAGCAATAGAGTTTGAAAAAATTAAAATAGATATTTGTAGAAAAAAATGTCCTAAATGTGGGACTACTACAATTTTTAACACTTGCTCTAAATGTGGGGCTCATGTTGAAGTTCAAAAAATATGTACAAGGTGTAAAAGACTTTATCCTGTTAACGTCGAAAAGTGCCTTAAATGTGGTGAATCATTGAAATTATCAACTGAAGCAGTTTTTAATATTAAAGCACATGTTAATTCCAAACTAAAATCTTTAAAATTAAATTTACCTAAAAAGTTTAAAGGAATTTTGGGATTGACTAATAAATTTAAAGTGCCCGAACCAATAGAGAAGGGTATTCTTAGAGCAAAAAATGAAGTGCTCGTTTATAAGACGGCCGAAATTAGATATGACGCGACAGATATACCATTAACTCATTTTAAACCTAAAGAAATAGGAATAACTATTAAAAAAATTAGAGAGCTAGGATATGAAAAAGATCATAAAGGAAACCCTCTTCACGATGAAAATCAAATTATTGAATTAAAAATACAAGATATTTTACTTTCAAACGATTGCGCAGAATATTTTATCAAAATTGCTAATTTTTTGGACGATGAATTAAAATCTTTTTATAAAATGGAGCAGTTTTATAAAATTTCAAAAAAAGAAGATTTAATCGGACATCTTGTAGTGGGTTTAGCACCACATACAAGTGCGGGAATTATTGGTCGAATAATTGGTTTTACTTCTGCAAGATCTATCTATGCTCATCCTTACTGGCATGGTGCGAAGAGAAGAAATTGCGATGGTGATGAAGATGGGTTAATGTTACTTTTAGATCCGTTGTTAAACTTTTCGAGATATTACCTACCCAATAAGATAGGCGGCAGAATGGATGCTACATTGGTCATTTCTACAATATTAGATCCTAATGAAATCGATTCAGAGGTGCATAATGTAGATACTTTAAATAGATACCCATTGCAATTTTATTTAGCAACTGAAAGATATGCTTCACCTTCTGAAATTGAAAAATCCATGAACCTAATTAAAAGTCGTTTAGGAACTCCAGCACAATATGAGGATATAGGATTTAATATTCCAACAGAAGACATTAATGAAGGGCCAACGACAACTAAGTATAAGACGGGGGAAATGGATGAAAAAATTAAAAGACAATTACATCTTGCTAAGATTATTAACGCTGTTGACGCAAGAAATGTAGCAGAAAAAATATTATCTACTCACTTTACTCCCGATATTTTAGGAAATTTGAGAAAATTTGCATTACAAGAATTTAGATGCGTAAAATGTAACTCAAAATTCAGACGACCCCCACTCTTAAATGCGGGAAAATGCCCGAAATGTGGAAATAATGTGATTTTAACTGTAAATAGAGGGGGTATTGAAAAATATATTCCACGTGCGATAAAAATCTGTAAGGAATATAAGTTAGATAGTTATACAATGCAACGAATGGAGTTAATTGAAGAATATGTAGAAAGTTTAACAAATAATCCAAGGATAAAACAACAGAAATTAAGCGACTTTTTTTAGAGATCCCCCCTGAAACGGACATAATCACCGTTATGATAACGCAGGCAGGCGGAATTTGAGTTTGAGAAAAATTCTTTAATCTTTTTTTTTAATATAAAAAACTGCCCTGAATCATAAATTCTAAAGAATAACTATCTATAGGAAAAAGAAGTCTTTTTTAATATCAATTAAATTTCTCATTTTATTTGCTTATTATAATAAAGTTAATAATAAACCAATATAAAATAGAAAGAAAATAATGCAGGAGGAGGGATTCGAACCCTCGAACTCCTATGAGAATACCCTTTGAAAAAAATTTACGAATCTGGAACCTCAGTCCAGCGCCGTAGACCAGGCTTGGCAACTCCTGCGAATTTGAAATGATAAATAAATTAATCGTGGAAAAAGAATTTTTTAAAAAGTAATTAAATAAAATTAATGAAATTAAAAAAATTTTATTTTTTTCGTAAAAAATACAATAAAGCAATTAAGTCACATCAGAATTTGAAACATTAAAATCAGAGATGGAAGATTAGACTATTATATATTCAAATTGTCCCAATCAATAAAATTTTTTAAAAAACAAATTAGAGGAAAAATTCATTTATTAATGAATAAATTGTTAAAATTACCTCTTAAATGTGTTTGTAAAACTTTATTTGACAATATTTTTATCTTTTATAGAAAAATTACTTATATAATTAAATTTGTTAAGTTATATTAAATTATTAAAAACACTCTAAATAAAAAAGTTGAAAATTTATGTCTGTAGATACAAAAAAATTACACGTTTTGCTTCAATGGTATAAAAAAGAACTTGGAGATGATATTATCGCTGTTCTTGTTGTGGATAGAGATGGTTTAGTGATGGATTCGATTGGTGGTTCGGAAAAATCTATTGGAGAAGAAATTATTGGAGGTATAAGCGCTTTAGTTGAACCTGTATTAATACGAATAAGAAACGAATTCTCTTCAGGAAATTTTGGAACCGGAACCTTCGATACTGAAAGTTATCGCTTGATTTTTTGTGAAGCGGGACCGAATGCTATATTTGTTACTATATTAAAAAATATTGCGATGATAGATCCTGTATTTCCTTACGCTTATTTGGCGGCAGAAAAAATAGCAAGAATTTTTGATGGTAGAACAGTAAGTCCCGTAATTCCAAAAATTATATCTAATAATAAAAGTCAAAATATCGAACGAAAAATAGGGGAAATACAGAAATTGACAATAAAATCAGGGGAATACGCTTATAAATTAGTTTTGGGGGGAGCTGGAGGGGTGGGAAAAACGAGCATGGTCCATCGTTTTGTTGAGAATAGTTTTGAAACGGATTATAAATCAACTATAGGGACTTCGATAATGAAGAAAGAATGCAATTTTAAAGAATTTGAATCTAAAGTAAGATTCGTAATATGGGATTTAGCTGGTCAAGCACAATTTAAGAGAGTTAGACAGTCATATTTGGCAAACGCAGAAGCGGGTCTTTTAATTTTTGATGTTACAAAAC
This sequence comes from Promethearchaeota archaeon, assembly GCA_030610785.1. GTDB lineage: Archaea > Asgardarchaeota > Lokiarchaeia > Sigyniarchaeales > SOKP01 > JAUWRB01. Next base: position 16,492 of record JAUWRB010000019.1, read on the forward strand.
GCGAGAGTTATGAGGAAATAAAATCTTGGCATGATGAAATTAAAAACGCATCAACGAATATATCGTTAATATTAATAGGAAATAAAATTGATTTAATAGATGAGCGAGTTGTTTCCATGGAAGATGGAGAAAAACTTGCAAAACAATTAGGATTAGCGTATATAGAAACTTCCGCCAAAACAGGAGAAAATATTATAGACGCATTTAGAATTTTAGCCTTACAATTGATAAAAAAATACATTATTGCGGAAAGAATATAAAAAAAGAAAGCCTCTGGGGGGAATTGAACCCCCGACCTATTGATTACGAATCAATCGCTTTCGGCACTGATTTTTAAAATGCGGCTATACCGCTAAGCCACAGAGGCATAATTTTTAAGTTATTAAATATGAATTTAAAAAAAATTATAAATTTTATCTATGGAAAATAATTCTATCCTAAGTAATTTGGGAGAAATTAAAATTATTAAATTAATTGAAAAATTAATTCTTGAGAAAACCGGTAAAAAATTAATTAGAGACGATGCTTTCTTTTTTAAAATCGAAAATATGATAAAATGGAAAGAGGAAACAAAAACTCTATTAATTTTTAACTCTGACATGTTAGTTTCTAATACGGATGTTCCCCAACAAATGAGTTTTTATCAAACAGGGCGTAAAGCCATTCTCATGAATGTGAGTGATCTTATCGTTAAAGGAGTTAGACCAAAAGGCATTTTTATATCTTTAGGATTGCCAAAGAATATGAAAATTATTAATTTTAAAGAATTAATGAATGGTATAATTGATTATTGTAAAAAATGGAATGTTGATTATATTGGTGGAGACATCAATGAAACTTCAGAATTAATTATTAATCCCGTGGTATTTGGTTTTCAAAACCCTTCAAAAATAATTTATAGAAATGGCTTAAAAGTAGAAGATTATTTAGTAGCAAATGGGAAATTTGGATTGACAGGAGTAGGATTTGACATCGTATTAAATAACAGTAAAAACATCAGAGATTATTCTTCTTATAAAAGATCTATCATGAGCGTGTTAGAATTAAAAGATTTGGGAAAAGAAGCTTTTTTTTTAGCGGAAAATAATTTAGCTTCAGCAAGTATTGATTCATCTGATGGATTGGCAAAGTCATTAAAAGATTTGATGCTATCTAATCCTAATTATGGGTTTGAAATTGAATTCAACGAGGATTTAATTGATAACGAAGCAATAAATTATTCTAAAGAATGTGATAAATCTCTGGAAAATCTGGTTTTTAATGCAGGAGAAGAATTTATTCATATTTTTACTATTAATCCTAAAAATTATAAAAAGGCCCGAAATGCCATTCTGACTCAAGGAGGACAGATTTTTAAAATAGGAAAAGTGATATCCAAAGATAAAATCTATATTTTGAAAGATGAAGAAAAAATAGAGCTGAAAAGTCGGGGATTTGAGCATTTCAGTAAAAACTCGTAAATTTAATAAGTTATTAAGTCAAGAAGTTAAACTTTTCAGTAAAAACTCGTAAATTTAATGAGTTATTAAGTCAAGAAGTTAAACCTTTCAGTAAAAGTTTTAAATTATCATGAATTTAATCTATTACAATTCTGAAGGTAATTTATTAATATTTTTAGAATTTATAACTTATAGGTATCTTATGAGAGTAAATAATTGATCTCTATCACACCGCGGGCCATTAGCGCAGGCAGGTAGCGCAGCAGGCTTTTAACCTGAAGGTCGTGGGTTCGATATTTTCTAATCTCCTAAGAAAACGAAATTCCCACATGGCCCGCATATATTTTTTACTTTTTAACAAAAAAATAATCCATTTATTCGCAAATCATTTAAATTTTTCAATTAGCATGAATTTAGCGTTATAGATGGAGAAAAACTATCAAAATTCTTAATCCACATTGAAGATTATAAAATTAATACAATAAGATTTAATTTTTATATGATTTATTAATATATAAAGAACTTCTCTAAATTATTCGATATGAAAAACTCAGAATTTAAATTACCCTCTGATGAGTCAGAGCAACTTTTAATAAAATCTCAAGATAATACTGATTCAAATTTCGGCTGTGAACCTGAAAAAAGAGAGATTGAAGCGCATATTCAACATGGCGTGATTAATCTAGATAAACCAAGTGGTCCAACAAGTCATGAAGTAGTATCTTGGGTTGGTAAGATATTAGGAATTTCTAATTATGGCCATGGTGGAACGCTAGATCCAAAAGTCACTGGAGTGTTACCGTGCGCTCTCGGCAAGGCGACAAGAGTTTTATCGGCTCTTTTAAGCGCGGGTAAAGAATATATTGGTGTCATGTACTTACATTCTCAAGAAACACAGAAGAAAATAGAAAAGATTTTTAAACTATTTACAGGAAAGCTATATCAAAGGCCTCCGATAAAATCTTCAGTGGTTAGAAAATTACGAATAAGAGAAGTATATTACCAGGAAGTATTAGAAGTAAATAAAAATCACGTGCTATTCCGAATAGGATGTGAAGCGGGAACTTACATGAGAAAAATATGTTTTGACATAGGTGAAGCACTTTGTTCTGGTGCTAATATGCTTGAACTGAGGAGAACACGCGCTGGAAATTTTAAAGAAGAAGATAAATTAGTTACCCTTCATAATTTAAAGGATGCTTTTACAATCTATCAAAATGATGGAGAAGAATATTATTTAAGGCGAATCATTTTTCCAATGGAAAAAATGGTAGAACATTTACCAAAGATTTTCGTTAGAGATACGGCAGTTGATGCTTTATGTCACGGTGCGCATTTAGCGGCAGCGGGATGTTGTTATATTGACGCAAGGATAAAATCAGACCAGCAAGTTGCATTAATGACTCTTAAAAAAGAACTAATTGGATTTGGCATCGCAATAAAAAATTCAATGGAAATATTAAAGGCAAAAACTGGAATTATGGTAAAAATAGACAAAATATTCTTGGATCGAGGTGTTTATCCCCGCTGGAAAAAAAAGAATAGTTCTAAAATTTAACCAAAATGGAGCGCAAAAATCAGCATTATTACACTCAATTTCCTGACACTAATTTGAAAATGCATACGGTATCAGAAAGCATGAGAAAACATCTTTTTGTTTTTAAGACAGTATCAGGAGTCTTTTCTTTTAAAAAAATTGATTTAGGAACAAAAATTCTTATCGAGCATATGACAATTCCTGAAGAACCGAGCGTTTTACTCGATTTAGGGTGCGGTTATGGACCAATCGGAATAGTTTTGGGTTATATATCACCAAAAAGTAATATATACTTTATTGATTTAAATAGAAGAGCTACATGGTGTTGTAAGGGAAATGTTAAAATAAATTTTCCGTATTCTCAAAAACGGTTTAAGATTTTAACACACAATTATTTTGATGCCTTTAAAAATAAAAATATTAAATTTGAAGCGATTTACATGAACCCTCCCATGAGAAGGGGTAAGAAAGAATTTATTAATTTATGTAAGGAAATTCCGAAATATTTAAAATCAAACGGTTTTTTTCAATTTGTTATAAGAAAGAAATTAGGAGCACCTTCTATTTTTGAAGCGCTTAAAAATATTAATCCACAAAATAAAATTGAAGTTTTATTTAAACGAAGTGGGTATTGGGTTTTTAATTGGATTTTTGACTAATTTTTGTTTTTAATCCTTAAGAATTATAGCAGAAATGAGAAAAAAGCAAAAATTTTTTAGAAAAGCACGACTTTTTTATCTATAACTTAAAAATAAGGGATTTTTAATTGAGTAAAAAAAAAATCGATGTTCTCCTCCATGAACTTGTTCCAAGACACCTGCTTTTAACGAAGGAAGAAACGCAAGAATTATTAAATAAATATAAAATTGGATTATTTAATTTACCGTACATGTTTGAAAAAGATCCAGTTGCTATTGCGATCGGTGCCAAGGAAGGAGATGTTGTTAAAATCATTCGTAAATCTAAGACCACAGTTTCTTTTGTCAACTATTATCGATATGTTAAAAAAGAAAAAGTTTGAATAATTACTATTTTATGATAATTAATGTATAAAAGATAAAGTAAAATGCAAGATTTTATATTAACAAATAAAGATAAGTGGGTAATTTTAAAAAGTTTATTTGACGAAAAAGGTTTAGTTCGTCAGCATTTAGACTCTTACAATAATTTTATTGAACTCAAACTACAGCAAATTGTTAATGAATCTGCTGAAGTAGTTCCAGATATACCGGGATTCAAAATAAAATTTTCTAAAATCAAAATTGGAATCCCTAAAGTAAGGGAAGCAGATGGAGCCACTATGGAAATTACTCCTATCGAAGCAAGGATTAGGGAGTTAAGTTATGCTGCCGATATTATTTTAGAAATGACACCTATCACGATTGATGAACGTACTCAAAGAGAAGAATATGAAGATAAACTAGATATTTATATTGGGAAAATCCCCATCATGTTAAAGAGTTGTAAATGTCCTCTGGAGGGTTTGTCGGAGCAGGAGTTAATCAATCGTGGTGAGGATCCGTTAGATCCAGGAGGTTATTTCATCATAAATGGAACTGAACGAGTTCTTGTTACTCAAGAGGATCTGGCACCAAATAGAATTTTAGCTGAAGAAGCGAGCAGGAGTTCAAATGCTACGCATCAAGCAAAAGTATTTTCAACAAGAAGTGGGTTTCGCGCTCCGGTTACCATTGAACGAAAAAAAGATGGTAATTTAAGAGTATCTTTTCCATCAGTTCCAGGGAAAATTCCTTTAGCAATTTTAATGCGAGCTTTAGGATTGCATTCTGATAAGGAAATATTTGAAGCAATATCTGAAAATGAAGAGATTCAGAAAGAATTAATCCCTGTAATAGATGTTGCCTCTGAAATCCAAGTTTTAAAAGACCCTGAAAAATCGCAACAAAATGCTCTTGATTATATAGGAAAAAGAGTTGCTATTGGACAAACAAAAGATTATCGTATTAGAAGAGCGCTTCAAGTTTTCGACAGGTACCTTTTACCTCATATTGGGAATTCTGAAGAAGATAGAATTAAAAAAGCTTATTATTTAGGTCAGATGGCACAAAAAGTCATGGAATTGGCTTTAGGATTTAGAGAACCGGATGATAAAGATCATTATGCTAATAAAAGATTGAAGTTAGCCGGAGAATTATTTACATCTCTTTTTAGAGTTGCATTTTTGAATCTTGTAAAAGATATTAAATATCAATTAGAAAGAACAGCAGTTCGAGGAAGAGCTCCAAACATAAAAACAGCAGTAAGAGCTGATGTGATTACAGAAAGAATTAGACACGCTTTAGCTACTGGTAATTGGGTTGGAGGGAAGGCAGGCGTAAGCCAATTATTAAATAGAACTAATCACGTGGGAACATTAAGTCATCTACGAAGGGTTATTTCTCCTTTAAGTCGTAGTCAACCTCATTTTGAAGCCAGAGATTTACATCCAACTCAATGGGGTAAAATTTGTCCCGCAGAAACGCCTGAAGGTCCGAATTGTGGGTTAGTCAAGAATCTCGCATTAGCATCTATAATATCGGTTGGAACAGATGAAAAAATCATCGAAAATATTGTTATTGATTTAGGAATAATTCCTATAAACGAAGTTAAAAACGTTAAAGGAAGCAAAGTTAAAGTATTTTTAAATGGAAAATTAGTTGGTGTCCATCAAGAACACAATCCTTTTATACTGCAACTTAGAGAAAAGAGAAGGAAAGAAGAGATTGCACAACATGTGAACATAGGATATTACCACGATTCCAAAGAAATACAAATAAATTGTGACGCCGGAAGAGC
>JAUWRB010000106.1 GCA_030610785.1 Promethearchaeota archaeon
CTATTTTCAAGCGGTTGTTCTCACAAGTCGAGGCGAATGGAGCCTCGTTTGAAAAAGGGCAGTCCCTACGGACAATAGAGCTAAAGCGGAGATTTTTTCAAGTAAAGTGGGATAACTTCCTTCCGGACTTCGGAGGTCACGAACTTTCTCGTGACCCATGAGGTATGTCCTGGACTCGGCAACGAGCATACAGCCTGATAACCTTAGGGTTGGTTTTTTTGTCTGAAGAAAAGATTGATGATTAGAATAGAAATTGTGATTTTAATAAAAAATTATAAATTTTTATAAATAATTAGAAGGTTAAAACTCACATTTTAGAATTGGAATGAAATAGAAGAAACTGAAAAGTCATGAGATTATAAAACGCTTATATTTAGTAATTAATGCTAAAAATTATCAATTTTATTAAGAGAAATGAAAAATAAATAAAAATTTAAAATTTATACAATTTATCGATTTAATCTCGAATTTGTTATTTAGGCTTAATTTGTGTAGCGCCACCAAAATTAGTGATGACTGGACAGTGACTAAAAACTTTTTCCATCATTTCTTCAACTTTTTCTTTTGGAGCGTCAGCTTTAATCCTAATTATAGGTTCAAGCTTATCGTATCCAGGAAGCATTTTATCGTCAATCCCAAAAAGGGCCGCAAGATTTAAATGTCCTCTTTAATTTACGGTCATGGATTCGATTTTAATATCCATGATTAGACCCCAAAATCTTGTAACTGCAATGATACACGCACCGATTGACCCTAATATTGCTAGTAATGGCGAGGGTCCTTTATCGGTACCATCTAATCCTATAGGTGCGTCAATTAACACTTCGTGATTTGAAGCCCCCATTGTGACCTTACACTGCATTCCTTCATTCAGCATTTCGCATTTAACGTTAAAGTTTTTTTCTCCTTTGGATGTATCAACCTTTATTCCTTCGTAAGTTTCCTTAAAACTTGGCATTTTTTTTTTCCTTTTTTTCCATTTTTATTTTTTTTTTATATAATTATGAATTATAATTATTTATTAAATTTAAAATTTAAAATTTAATTTAAGTGATCATGTAATTTAAGTGATAAAATGATAAGAGAAGTAGTTATTGTAAATGGAGCAAGAACTCCAATAGGACACTTTGGTAAAGCTTTTAGAGATATTCCTGCTATAGATTTAGCGGTATTTGCGATAAAAGCAGCAATAAAACGAACGAAGATCGAACCAAATGAAATAGAAGATGTAATCATGGGTGCAATCCACCAAGAAGGAATGGGAAACAATCCAACGCGGATTGCCTCACTCAAAGCAGGAATTCCTCACACGGCGGGGGCTTTAACTGTTAATAATATATGTTCCTCAGGAATGAAAGCAGCTGAAATTGCTGCTCGCCAAATCGCAATGGGAGAAAACGATATCGTTATTGCTGGAGGCATGGAAAGTAATAGCCAATGTCCTTACATGCTAATGAATGCTCGATGGGGATATCGCTTAAAAACTAACGAGATTGTTGATGCGTTGTTTTACGATGGATTTACTGATATTTACGGAGCCTATGGGGGATATAAACACGTTGGAGAGACTGCTGAAAATATATTAGAAAACGCAGAAGAAATATGTGAAAAGTATCTCCTTCCAAAAATTAAATTAACTTTTCAAGATATAAACAAACTTGCTCTTAAAAGCCATCAAAAATATTTTAGGGCAAGGGACGCAGGTTTTTTTAAGGAAATCGTTCCTGTTAATATAACAAAACGAAAAAAACAAATTTTAATTAAAGAGGACGAAAGTCCTCGAAAAGATTTGACATTAGAAAAATTAAATAACTTAAAACCGGTGTTTAAAAAGGGAGGTCATGTTACGGCAGGAAATACTCCCCCTCTAAACGATGGCGCCGCAGCTTTAATACTAATGTCAAAGGAAAAAGCAGAAAGATTAAATTTAGAACCTCTCGGAATTTGGAAATTTTCATCGATGGGTAATGTGGAACCACAATTCATGGGAATAGGCCCCATCCCCGCAATAAGAAATGTGTTGAAAAAAGCTAATCTTAAGCGTGAAAATATAGATATATTTGAAATCAACGAAGCTCAAGCACAGCAAGTCCTATTTTGTATTAAGGGATTAAATATCGATGAAAAAAAAGTAAACGTGAATGGTGGTGCTATTGCTCTCGGTCACCCTCCAGGAATGACAGGAGCTCGTTTAATTTTAACAGCATTACATGAATTAAAACGCCGTGAAGGAAAATATGCGATTTGTTCTCAATGTGCTGGAGGTGGTACGGGCATGGCTACTCTTGTAAAAAATTACGACAAATGATGGATGCAATACACCAAGAAAGTTAAAAAAAAACCTTATTCCCATTCATTTAGTAAGTTTTATCCTTATTTCTTTATCTTTTTCGTTGTGTCTGCGATGACGCATTCTACTTCCATCCCGTTTGGATATTTTCAATTTTAAATAAGAAAATCTGCAATTATTAGATATAATTACATCTAAATTTGATTAATTACCATTTATTATATACTTCTTCTGCGAATCCAAGCATTCGGTCTATGTGGATTTTATTACCATCGTCAAGTATTATATCACCTGTAAAATAACCAAAAACTTGATGCTGCTCAGATTTAATGATCAGAAAGTTAAACATCGAGTTTCTATCAACGATAGGTTCAAAATCCATTTCAAATCGACCATCGCTACTCGTGAATTTCCACGGTCTTAAGAAATCGTTTCTATCAAAATGAAAGGTTACATCCTCAATTTTATGTCCCACACCTTTGTAAAATAGTAGATTTTCGCTTGCTTGAGACCTATCGCTAAATCCATGACCAATATTCCATCCAACGGGAGTTCCATCGTCTAGCTTTCCTGATGCTGACCCCCAGTACCACGTGTTTTTATAAGTCCAGACTCCCCGACCCCAATCCAAAACACCAAAGCAATCATTTTCGTTAAATTCGTAAGAATGATCACCAACTTGAACACTACCTTTTGCGGGCATGCAATTTATCTTTTGATTGTAATAAAATCTGGTTGGTTTCTTTTTCCATGATGATGCAATAACCATTGTATCCATCTTAGGATCTTGCGATAAGGTAAGCTCCGCCTTAATACCCATCCCTTCGTTAAATTCTGGAAAATTAAAATTTAGAATGCGAGTGTTGGGGGTTTTTTTGAAAGATACTTTCATCCCTTTTTTTGAAAATTCAATATCCCCCTCATCAGAAGTGCGAGGCAATTTTAAATTTCCCCTCGTGAACCATACCAATCTATCGTCTGAAATAAAAGTTTTCTTCTTAAAATCTAACCAAACAACAGCTAGTAATGCAGCATAGCCAAGGTCAGAAATCGTAAAAGTAATTCCATAATCTGGATGCAGAATTGCATAATAATCCCATTCTTTAATGCGAGACCAGCCGGCAGAAATATATTCTCGATTAAAGTTGAGGATAAGTTTTCTTGCCCATCCTTTTTGAACTAACTCGCCTGAAGGGTCTAATAAATCGGAGGGTTGAGTAATTTCATTTTGCATTTTTTTCAATCATCTATCGTGTTAATGTAAAATTATAATAATAGTAAAGTTGACATGATTTAAAAGAATATGAATATATTCATAATGTTAAAGAGTTCTTATTTTTATTCATGCTCCGAGTTTTGATATGAATTCTAAAATCTTTTTAAAAATTAATAAAATACCAATTTGAAACAATGGTATTTTTATGAATTGAAAATAATCAATGTTATCTTTATAAATATTAAATGGCTTGATAGTCATCTATCATCATAATATTTTATGTAAATCACTCGAAAAATTATGATTATTTTATACTAATCAAAAAGATATCAATTCGAGCTCCTCAAATCTTTTGAAATGTCTTTGATTATTGGTCACGATTTTCTGATAATTATTAGAAATGATAATTGCAGCAATAAGACAGTCAAAAATTTCTACTTCTTGCCCCTTTCCTCTCAATTTCATATGAAATTTAGCACCTAAAATAGCACTTTTCAAATCAAGAGAAAAACACCTTAATTCCTTAATAAATTGTTCCAAATCAAGCGACAATTCAATAAATTTGCTTTTTGAAAGGTTCTTCTTTAGATACTTAAGCCTATAAAGCCCATAATAAAGTTCAACAATCGAGGGAGTAGTTATACCGATCTTATCAGAACTTAATTGATTAATTAAATCATCAAGAGTATTATATCCATTTAATATCTGAATCGCAATATTAGTATCAATAAAAATCATTTTACTGAAATCTCTTGTTTATATCATTGCGAAGCTCTTTATGAGCAACCTCCATTATTCCAAAATAATCCTTGGGTAAGTCCTTCCAGCGCCCAAAAAATGCTCTTAGATTGCTTTTTTCTTTCTTCTCATGACCTAATAAGTTGTCTATTACTTCAGATATTGTTTCATTATTCTTTTTCTTTTTTAATAGTTTATTATAGGTCTCTTCATCAATCTCTATTGTTTTTGATGTCATACATCTTCTAACAAAATCTATCTATAGAACAATAAATAACACTAATATTAATAATTAATTAACTTAAAAAAATTAATTTTATTTATTTTAAACCTAATAGTCTTATAATTTTTCAAAAAAATAACATGCATATCACATGATAATTTATAAAGTGTCCAGATTTGTACAATTTATTTTCAACTATGAATTAACCCCGATGAATATAAAAAAAAATAATTTTTGTTAAATAAAATTAATTCTTTTTTCTTTTTACTTCTAATAATTGCAAAATGGAAGAACGCCAATTTCTGGTTATTATGGATTCTATTTGTATTAATTTATATATGATGTGGTGTATCACAAGGATATGATGATTTGTCTCGTTTTTACAAGGAACTTAAGAGAAAAAAGACTACAGGGACTTAAATATAATATTTTTTTCGAAACAACCTAACAAAACTATTAAAGTATAAATTTATATTATTTATTTGAATTAATGTCATTAGGATGAAAAAATATGACTGAATTAAACGAAAAATTACTCCAAGAAGCATTATCTCTGCCTTCACATCTGCGAACTATATTAATTGATAAATTGATAGGAAGTCTCAATATTCCGATTCAAAAAGAAATTGATGAGTTATGGGCTGAAGAAGCAGAAAGACGCATTTCTGATATTGATTCTGGTAAAGTGAAATCAATTCCAGGTGAAAAAGTTTTTAAAGAAATTCGAAGTCGGTTTGGCAAATGAATTTTAGTCTCCATCCCTTAGCAGTCGAGGAATTAGCCGATTCGATTAATTATTATGAAGATAATAGTCCTGGTTTAGGTCTGGAATTTTCCAAAGAAGTATACTCCACAATTCAGCGAATACGCCAATTTCCCAAAGCATGGTCTAAAATATCACAAAATTGTCGAAGATGCATAACCCAACGCTTCCCTTATGGAATTATTTATCAAGTTAAAGAAGACGAGATATTAATTGTTTCAGTTATGCAATTAAATCAAAAACCCAAAAATTGGGATGAACGTATTGAAATTTAGTTGATATTTATTTACTGCTGTTTTTTTACTTTTGCGAAAAGCTGGTACTTTTATTTGATTAATATAGAAATAATTTTTATAATTAATTATTGAAGTTTATAATCTAAAACAAGGAATAATTCTGTAAGTCAATTAGAAGAAAACTAAGCCTTTTCTTTGAATTAGAATAAATTAATGAGAATTAAATAAATGTCCTATATTTACTATATGCTAAGCAAAGTTTGGAAATTATAAGCACTTTTAAATTTTTAATTTTCTATATATATCATATGACAATAGTTAATATTAGCAATCATGGACGAATTACGATCCCATCAGAAATACGGAAGAAATATGGATGGAAAGATGGTGATAAAGTAATAATTATTGATCACCCTTTAGAAGGAATTAAAATATTGCCTCATCTCTCAGATAAGAAAATACAATCAATATTAGATATGGAAATTGGTATCAAAATTATTGAAGAAATATCTAAAGAACGCAAAAGAGAGATTGAAAATGAGAAAGAAAAACTATACCAGAGGCATTTTTAATGAAAAATACTGTTTTTCTTGATACAGGCATAATTATTTTATATCAATGTAATCATGAAGAAACACTCAAAGAGATCAAAACAAAAAAAAAAAATCAATACAATTTCATATCCTCGGAATTGAATTATATTGAGTTTTTCAATCATTTATGCAGAGAAAAAGGAAAAATTAACGCTCAAATTATAATGGAAAATCTACGGAAAGGAGATATTATTGATTTTATACACGTTAGCGAGAATATATGAATATTGGCTGGAGAACTTAAATGTAAATATAAATTCCTCTCAATGGTAGATGCAATTATAATTGCTGAAGCGTTAACCCGAAAAATATTTATCTATACTACAGAGACTCACTTTAAAGATGTAGATAATCTTAAGGTTAAAAAAATTAATTATTAAAATAATATCCCGTTTCATACAAGGTATTTTTATAGCTTAATTGAACAGATATGTCAAAATTTATAAAGAAATTATATTATCATTATTATGAGTAATAGAATATCATTGTCATTGACGATGACCATGCCATTCTAAGGTTATATGATTTAATTTTTGAAGAGATGGGTTTTAAGATGGTTGTGTTTGCCAGCAACGGCAATGAAGCGGTCGAGCAGTTTAAAAAAATGTGGAAAAATCCAATATAGTTATAATGGATCATCGAATGCCCGTGATGATCGGAATCAACGCAATGGTCGAGATCTTGCGAATAAACAAGAGCGTCAAAATAATTTTAACAAATGCCGATGCGTCAGTGAAAGAGCGAGCGATTTCAATGGATACGGCTGCGTTTCTCAACAAGCCGTTCGATATCCAAGAACTTTTAAGTATTATTAAACAGTAACTCAAAGGTAGGTGAATTATATAAAAGTTTTTAAGAATGAGATTAAAAAATACCAATTTCTTATTGATAAGTTAGACGATATCATCTGGATGCTAGACCTAAAGCTGAATACAATATATGTCAGTCCTTCGATTGAAAAAAAGCTGGGCTTTACGCCAGAGGAGCGGATGTGCCAAGAACCTCGTGAGCAAATGACTCTTGATTCTTTTAAGCGCGTTATGGATGGTTTAAAGGAGGAATTCAAGCGGGAACAAGAAAATGGTGTCGATCCAGAGAGAATTATCAAAATTGAAGTAGAATATTACCATAAGAATGGCTTCACTATTTGGTTTGAAAACCTCGTTAGTGGAATTAGAGATGAAAATGGAACCCTATGCGGGATTCACGGCGTATCTCGCGATATAACCGAGCGCAAGAAGGCGGAGGATAAACTACGAGAGGGCCAACAATTCCTTAAAAATGTATTTGATGCAATCCAAGATGGTATTAGCGTTTTAGAGCGAGATCTCAACATCACACTTGTTAACCAGTGGATTGAAAAAATGTACGCCTCGGAAAAACCACTAATTAATAGGAAGTGCTATGAAGTCTATCAAAAAAGAGAAACTTCATGCCCGTGGTGTCCATCCCTTCCAGCTATGGAGCAAGGGGTGATACAAAGCTCTGTTGTACCTTATCCCTCGGAAGATAATCCTATTGGCTGGATAGAACTTACGGCATTTCCTTTAAAAAATAATGAAGGTCATATTATAGGTGTAATCGAACACGTCAAGGATATCACTAAGCGGAAGAAATATGAGCAAAAATTAAAAGAATCTGAACAAAAATATAAAAATTTAAGCCTTGAGTTAGAATCAATAATAGAAAGCCTTCCTCTATTATTCTACTATAAAGACTTAAATGGCAATGTTATCCGAGTAAATAAATTAATCGCTGATTCTCTTAATATGTCCATTGAAGATGTTATAGGAAAAAATATTTTAGACCTATATCCTGAAGCAATTGGTAAAAAGTTTTTAAAAGACGATTTAGAAGTTATTATAAGTGGTAAAGCCAAATATAATATTGAAGAGCCCTATAAAACTCCAGAAGGCACTAGATGGCTCAACACAAACAAAATCCCCAGCTATAATGAAAACGGAGAAATTATAGGAGTCATTGGATGTTCAATTGACATTACAGAGCGCAAGAATGCGAAGAAAAAGATAGAAAAAGCATTTAATCAATCAAATTTCTACAAGGATTTACTTGCACACGATATGGGCAATGTCCTTAATAACATCAAGTTCTCCACGCAAATTATAGAAATGTGGAAGGATGATTATACAAAATCTGACAAAAAGGAAAAGATGATGGGGATCATCTAGCAACAATTAGAAAGAGGGGAATCCTTGATCTCGAACGTGCGAAAACTCTCAGAAATAGAAGGGAAAGACTATGTCACAACATCCGTTGATATCAAGAGCATGCTCGAAAGCGCAATTGAGCAAGTTCGCTCTCGATTTCAAAAAAAAAAGATTGATATAAAAACCGAATTGTTACACGGAATCGTTAACGTGAAGGGGGGCGATCTGCTGCTGGACGCCTTTGAAAATATCTTGTTAAACGGTGGTATCCACAATGACAACGATAAAATACAATTGTGGATTAAAATATCGAAAATTCAGAAAGAGGGCAAGAATTTCGTCAAGATCGAGTTTAAGGACAACGGCACTGGGATTATCGAGGCTAGAAAAAAAACCATATTTAATCGAAATTATAAAAAAGATAGAAGCAAGGGCGGAATGGGCATCGGTCTTTCGCTCGTGAAGAATATAATTGATGGCTACGGCGGGCAAGTTTGGGTCGAGAATCGCGTTGAGGGAGATAATAAACAAGGAAGCAATTTCATCGTTTTACTCAAGGAAGCTTGAGAATATAAATTTTGTTTAACCTTTTTCTTTATATTCACCCACTTCTTTGATACATTAATGAAATAATGATATAAAATTGGGTATAATATATCATTATTTTAAACAACCAAGATTCGCTAATTATATTCTTTATATTCTCTAATTTTTTTAAAATGTTTTTAGCTTCATTATTGCCTTTTTTCCGACAGACAATATAATAGACCTCAGATTTTAATAGATTGTGTCCATATAAAGTGATAGATTAGTTCTTATTAAATATATATTTATCTAAGAGAGGTATAATTGATAATTTTTCATTCATGAAATATACAATTAATATACTTGTATCTAATATCATATTACTCGTTTTGCGTAAAACTATTTCAATTGGCACCATGAATCCTCTTTTTTTTGATAAGAGGTGCTCTCTCTTCTTCCATGATTAATTCTTTCTGCTTTTCTTCTAAATACATGCTCATTGCTGATTTGGGTAGAATTCCTTTTAATTTTCTAAATTCCTGTAAATTCGCTTTTCTAATAATATTGGTAGATTGATGATGGATTAAATAATCGATGATTTCATTATAGATCACAGCGCTTCCTTTTTCCTCTTCAAGTTTTAACTTTATTTTATAAAGTTTTTTTTTAATTTCATCATCAATTTGTATTGTAGTAGTCATTTTTATACTCTATTTTTTCTATAAATAATTTTATAGATTATATTAAAAAAGTATTATCTTCGAGTTATATTGGTATTTGCAACACAAATGCAACATAATAAGTATGGATCTACTTCTTATTATACTTCTGCAAAATTCTTTCAATTTCTAGTTCTGCTTCTGATATTTTATAGTTTAATGTGATATTTCTTTTTTTCAATTCATCCAACATCTCCCAGATAGATATACTTGCGATCTCAGATGCCCTACCAATTGATATTTTGTCATTGAGATATTCTTTCAACGCAAATTCTAACTTTTCTTGAGCAATACTTTTCCATAATAGTTTTCTTATTAAAGATGATTGATCTTCCTTATAAAGTTCTCTTAATTTGTCAATCTCTTTTTTTAAATCATCAGGTAAAATAATAGAAATTTTATCTCCCATAATTCTCACCCTTTTTGATATATTCTTGGATAATATCAGCTGAAATCCAACTACTTTCAGCATATCTTTTCAAATTTGATTTGTATTCATTATAATCAATAATATCAGTAATTAATAATTCGAAAATGGTTGTTAAGGTTGTTTGATGTTCAATTTGGAGGATTTGAGCTAAGTTCCTGCCTTTTTTTTCATCAATTATCAACAATTCTTTTTTCTGTTTTGCTAACTCAAGCGCCTCAAGCTCTCCTCTTCCTAAAGGAGGATAAAAATCCTCATCAAAAGGTTCTAAATTTAATATCTTTATTTTTTCTTCTTTAATAAAACTTTCAATGGTATAAGCTTCTGAATATCTATACTTTTTGCCTTCACTGACAACCTCTTCGAAAACAGCTTTAGGTATATTGACATTTCCAACCAAATTAAAGAAATATTCAATTTTTCCTAATCTAGTTAAGTGAATTAAAGGACTGGAATTTGATATTACCATATTACAATATATGATAATAGCATATAAAAAGGTGACTATATATGAAAAATGCTGACATTAATAAATAACTCAACTAT
>JAUWRB010000161.1 GCA_030610785.1 Promethearchaeota archaeon
GAATATCTTGTTATATATTTCATTTCTGGCTTAATTGGGAATTTATTCTCGTTAATATTGTTGCCATTATATTCCATGAGTCTAGGCGCTTCAGGTGCGATATTTGGTTTAATTGGTGCAGCATTTATAATGATTGCTACAGAAGACCGCTCGTTATTGTTTATAGGTTTCATCTATATTGCGTATTTTGTTTTAACTTCTCTCTCTCCCGGAATTAATTTATGGGCTCATTTATTTGGATTAACAGGAGGACTCTTACTTGGTTTTTTATTTAATCGCAAATACCAAATAGAACGTCGTTTTTCCTAAGTTTTTTTCTCCTTTTTTTTTCTCTTCCTTGCATTCTCCATTGAAAAGTCTTGAGGGCACGATTTCTTTATCGGACATGAATTACATTTTGGGTTATTAGGCAAGCAAATTTGTTGTCCAAATTTGACAAATAATCGATTTACTCTTATCCATTGATTTTTTGGAATTAACTCTTTTAAAGCACTTTCAGTATCTTCGGGCTTTTTCGTGGTAACCCATCCAATACGGTTAGAAATTCTATGGACATGCGTATCAACTGGTATTGCAGGAATTTTAAAGGCGTAAACCAATACACAATTTGCCGTTTTAGCACCTACTCCTGGCAAATTTATTAATTCGTTAAAATCTTTAGGCACTTGTCCATTAAATTGTTCTAGAATTATTCGAGATACTTCTTTTATCCGTGCGGCTTTTACTTTGTAAAATCCCGATTTCTTAATAAGTCTCTCTAAATCCTCAACATCTGCTTCGGCGATCAAATTTGAAGTGTCATACTTTTTAAATAATGTTTCTGTTGCCTCTTTAGTGTTTGCGTCTCTAGTCCTTGCGGATAGTATAGTTGAGATTAAAATTTTAAAGGGATCCCGAACTTTATTTGCTAATTCGTCTAAATGTGAGTTTCCTTCTAATATATTTTCGATTTCATCAAGAATTTTTTCAATGTTCATTGATGTTCGCTAATTAATTTTTCTTTTCAAAAATATAGATCTTTCTTTTTATAATTTGCCCTTTTTTAGCGTCGATTAAAGTTCTCACATGCGGTTTCCGAAACTGAAGCTTTTGATTTGATTTGTTTATTATTCTCTTTTCCTTAATAATTGGAATCAATTTAAAATTATTTCTATTTGCGAGTTTTTCAACATTTATTTGTACATCTTTTCCATCAATGATACTAAAGATTGGGGCAATCATGCAAATTCTACCATTAGGTTTTAATAATTTATTTGCTTGGCTAAATATTGCTTCATAGATTGGTTCTAATTCTGTTTCAATAACTTCATTTACTTCTACATAGTAGGGCTTTTCTTTTTTGTAGAATATTCCTAAAGGGGGCTCGGTACAAATTCCATCAAAGAGCTGGGGGTCATAATGATCTAATAAATTCTTTACATCGATTTTTTTAAATTTATTAATGAAAAACGGCGTTATAGCCTCTTCTATATCATTTAGAAGCCAATCTAGGTTCCTTATAGTATTCTGTACTTTTTTTTCGTCAATGTCTGACCCGTATATATCAAAATCTTGAAGAGTAGCAAACATCGCTATAATACCGTTGCCCATAAACGGATCAATTATTTTTTTTGTTTCTCTCTCTTCAAACAAATTTAAAAAATTTAGCATCATGATTGCCAACTTTGGACTAATGCTACTTTTAAATTCTTTAAACGGTCTTTCTTCATCTATCTTTTTTTTAAAGCTTGGATCGTCTGATGTAAAAGTCCTTGCGATGTATACACCCTCCTCAGTAAAACCAAAGATAATTTCGGCACGATCTGCATTAAAGAGACCATATTTTATTAAATGATGAGGAAAAATAGGATTTAAATTTCCTTCATCAATATTTTTTTGCGGATATTGGTAATAAAGAGCTTTTTTAGCGCCTTTTTGTTTTAATATATTCATTATTTCTTTATTTAAAAAGGGTAGAAAATGTCTGACCAAAATTTTTGAATAATATTCCTCATCGAAGAGATTGGGATATATTGAAACAGCAAAAAATAAACTCTCTTTTTTAATATTAGGAAATATCTCGTCAAGCGATTTATCTAAAAGATTCAAAATCTTTTTTCTTACCTTCTCAATTATCTTATAATTTTCCATTTCTAAAGGAAACGCTTCTTGAATCGTTAAAATATTAATAAAATCGTATATTTTTGCAATTTTTTGGCACCCGCCTAGCAAAAATTGAAGATCCATTAATTTATTAACATAGTATCTATCCTCGTGAAGATTCTCAAATTCAACTATCGCAATATTGGCAGAATAATCTACAATTTTCCCTAAAAATTGAGAATTTTTAAGAACATTATCGAGTTCGGCTATTGAAAGTCTCCAATTTGACCCTAAAACAAATAGAAATTTATTCATTTTTTATTCAGAAAAAAGTACCTTAAGAATAAGAATTTTTTATTTTATTTCTATTTTTTGTTAATTTATTAAAATTTATGATTTTTTTTCTTTTTTAAGCCATTCATCAAAAGCTTTTGTAGGTTTATCGTGCCATATCGCCTTTTTTGAACTTTCTCTTTCAAATCGTTCAATATATTCTGGAGTATATTCTATTCCATTTACATTATTGCTTTCTATTTTCATGTTCACCTCTTGTTTTTCTGCTTCGCTGTCCTCCTCTAAATCATTAGAAAGTTCGTATTTTTCTCCTGTTAATTCTTCCAATGCTTTCATTATATCAACAAGATCTTTTTTATCTCTGGTTGGAATCAAATTAAGAACCTTATCTTCTGCACGTTCTGTAATTCCTCCCTTTATCGCTTTTTCATATTCGAATTTTTGTTCAACTTTTTTTACTTTTTTTCTTTTAAAGTCGATAATGATTTTTTTATAATTATCTTTAAAGTATTTTAAACTTACATTAATAAGGTCTGAGATGCTGTCCCAATTTTCTTTTTTTACAATAGAATCTGCCCAATAAAATAAATCTATGTTTAAATTAATGGTGATTACTTTATCTTGAGTATCAATGTCCATGGAGAGCCATCTTAGCACATTAGCAATTAATGTATCGTTTTCAAAGGCAGTAAATCCGTATTCTCTCCCTAAAGAAGAAAAAATAGAAAGATTTCCGAAGCTAACAACTTTTCCCTCATAATATTCAACTGTTACGACCAAAGGAATATTAGGACTATCTTCCTCAATCCATTCTTTTCCGTCAAATCTTTTTCGCCAACAATTTAATCCTGTTTTTATAACTTGGTCAATTTTTATATCTTTCTCGTCTTTTACAAAGTCCAAGATTTTTAACGAACAAGCGCTTGAAAAAACAATTTTTTTGATTTGTTCAGTTATGATATGGGGCTTGAACTTAGTTAATAACGGTCGTTTTTGGAGATTGATGTAATTAACGGAATCAAAAATCTCATCTTGAACAAATTCAAATCCAAATCTCTGAGTTAATTCTGATAAATTTGTTTGATTAGAAAGATCAGCTCCTTTAGAGCTAGCGATCAAAAGACCTCCTCCATTTTTCACATATTCTACAAGAATATCAATTTCTTCAAGACTTAAAAATGAATTTTTTGGCGAGGATAGGATAATCATATCATATTGTTTCAATTTTTTTAAAGAGTCAAAACCAGCTTGAATTTTTCCTAATTTATAGCCCGAAGCAAATAAAAATTGTGTGAATTCAGAATAACTGGTCGCTTCTAATGTTAAGATATTATTATGGCTATAGTCTAAACCAATTGTTATCTCTACCAAATTTGTTAATCAATCTCCTTTTATTTTTCAAATTAATTAAATTCTCTAAAAAGTAATTAATTAATCGCATTATTTTAAATCTATTACTTTAATACTAAAATATCTAATACTACATGACATATATTTGGACCATAACTCTTTACAAATCTCTTTGAAACCAACTTGCATCTACAACCCTCTTTATCAGCAATTGCCTTAAAATCCTCAAATAAACTCAGGTAATTTTCTTTATCTACAACACCTTCGTAATGATATATCGTCCCTCCATCCTTTACTAACGATAAAGCTTCTTTTATAAAATCTTTCGGAGCTGGAAACACTCCCATAATAACGCGATCTGCTTTTACTCCCAATTCCCTTAGTCTTAAAACTTCAACTCTGCAATCTCCCAATATTGGAGTTACTTTTTCTTCTAAATGATTAAGTTTGATGTTTTCTATAAGAAAGTAATACGCTTCGGGATTCATTTCGATACTATAAATTCTTTTTACTTTTGAATGCAGTCCAATTGGTAAAGTAAAATATCCTATGCCAGCAAACATGTCAACAATGATCTCATCTTCCTGTACTAATGTTGCTAAAAACTTTCTTTCGTTGATATTGCCTTTACTAAACATGATTTTTGTGATGTCAAATTTATAAATTACATCATGCTCCTTAAAAATTACCTCATGCTCCCCATCAATTCCCACGAGAAATTCTATTTTCTCAGGAGTTCTGAATTTACCTTTAATTTTTCCGAAATTAATATAAACAGATTTAATATAAGGTAGTAATTTTAAATAAGCTTTACCAATAAGCTCCTTCTGTTCCAACAATTTTGGATTTAATTTTAAAATAATTACTGTTCCTAACATCTGGAACCCTCTGGGAAGAAACGATAATTCTTCTTCACTTAAAATTCCTTTTAACTCTTCCTTGAGTTTTTCTTTAAATCGCATTATATTTCAAAATTGTATATCTAGAAATAAAACCTTATACCATATCAAGTTATATTATTATAGTATAATAAATTATAATAATACTAAAAAATACATGGTTCTTAAAATAAGTGAATAAAATATGCCTAGTTTAAATGATAAAGAATTTTTAGTTGACGAAAATAAAATTTGGTTTACAGGGGGGTACTGGCCAGAGGGAGTTCCAAAACAACTTAAAGATGTAGAAGGCATTGAAATAACACCTCTATGGGATGGTTTTATAAAATCCGCTGATGAGTATGGAATATGGGATGAGGAAATTTGTTGGTTTGTCTATGGATCATACATGGAAAAAGTCAAATTAAGAACTTTATTCAATTACGCAAAAAAATTTGGCACTTTCCTTTATGACAAATTAGGTATTAGGAAAGGAGATATTGTAGCAATTGATCTCCCTAATTCTATAAACTTCGTTGTTGCCTATATGGGCTGTATATATATCGGAGCAATAGCGCAAGGTATTAATCCTACATACAAACCGCTAGAGTTATTACATTCTTTAACTATGACAAATGCTAAAGTTTTAGTATTAATGGATATGCTCTACATAGCAGGTGCAAATTCCATTCTTCCGAAAACATCGGTTAAATTTTTAATACCTTCTAATTTTACCGATTTTTTAACCGCCGATGAGGACACTATACAACAACTTGGAATTCCAAGCGCAAAAGATAAAATTCCTAGTGAAACAGATGATTATAAAATTTATTGGATGAAACAAATAATTGAAGAAACTGAACCAAAAGAAATTACCGTCGAAATAGATCCGTGGACAGATCCCGCAGTTTATTTAATGACTGGAGGAACTACAGGGCTACCTAAAGTTGCGATGCTTAGTCATGCAAATCTTCTCTCAAATCTGTTCATGATAAAGCCGTGGGTTAATTTAGAACCAGGAATGGTTACAATTGGCTCTATACCTTTTTTTCATTCATTTGGGCTCACCTGTGTCATGTCGGGGGCATTAACTTTAGGGATGAAAATGCTTTTATTTCCAAAACCTCCTTCAGACGATGTTTTATCAGAAACAATTAATCAAATTGACACTCCTAAAGGTATAATGTATACCGGCGTTGAAATGTTATTTAAAAGATTAACGGATTTTGTCGAGGAAATGGGCGTTGACGAGTACAAGAAAAAATACGACTTCTGGAAAAAACTGAAGTACGCTACCCAAGGAGCAGGACCTCTACACGATTATGTTCGTATTCCTTTCGAAAAAATCTTTTGTCCAATAAGAGTTGGTTATGGATTAACCGAAACATCTCCTGTTTTAAGTATAGCACCGTTCTGGGGTCCAAATAAACCTGGAAAATTAGGATTACCTATCCCGGGCACCGATTGGGCTATATTTGACCAAGATAATTTTGAAGCAGGTCCAATTTGCGATGGTACTAAGGAAAGAGGCAATTTTGGTGTCGAACATACAGGCGAGATCTGTGTTTCTGGACCACAGGTGATGCTTGGTTATTTGGGCGTACAGAAAGAACAAGAAGATAATCTCAAGGAATGGAACGGTAAAAGATGGCTTTTGACTGGAGATATAGGCTTCATGGACGAACATGGCTTTTGTGAAATCAGAGATCGAAAAAAATCATTGATAAAAGTCTCCGGACATTCAGTATTTCCAAAAGAAGTTGAAGAACTAATGGGACACCATCCAATGGTTGATGAATCCGCAGTTGCCGGATTACCGGACGTAGTAACTGGAGAATCCGTTAAGGCTTGGGTCACGCTTAAAAAAGGTTTTAAAGACGGAAAAGATATTGACGCTGAGACCTTAAAAAAATGGTGCCAAGAAAACATGGCAAAATGGAAGTCACCAAAATATATCGAGTTTGTAAGGAAATTACCTGTTTCAATGACGGGAAAAGTCCAAAGATTAGCGTTGCAAAACAAAGATTTGGATAAATTGGACAAAGGAAAATCAATAAAAGGTTAAGTCTTTATATTTTTTTTTTTTTCATTTAATTTTATTTATATCGAAATAATAAGAATTTACAAAATTTTTATTCATTAAAGAGCAATAATTTATTTTTATCACATGTATGATAGATTTATATTGAATTTTTAATAAGATTTATAAACTCTTTAGTATCTTCTGCCTTTATCTAAGTTCCATAACCGGGATTACTTCTTCCCCATACTAAACTATTTTTTAAATCAATATTAAAATTAATTATAGCAAGGAAATATTTCTGGAGAAAATAATTTCGTTATCAATTAGTTCTCCTTTAATATCGTTTAATTTTACATAAAACACGTCATCATCAGTAATGCCTACTAAATAATTGTGTTTCTCCCCCATCATTGAATATTCCTTGGTTCCAGAACTTCTAATAACCAAATCACACGATTTCATTTTTTCTGCAATTATCGCAGATATTGATCTTTTTATTTCGGATAGGCTTTTTCCTGTTATAAAACCTGTTTCAATTTGTTCTTTTATTAAAATGATATTATTAATAGCAATATTAACGATATCTTCCCTTATAGTTTGCAATTTAGGCGTGTATCTATTATCTTTATCGTATTTAGGGAGTTCCTCTAACTCTAATCTGGCTTTATCGATTTTTCCTTCTCGAATGCAAATTATCATTTTATTAAAATGTCCAACCACATAATTAGGGTTCCTTTTTAATATCTCATCAACATGAATCATGGCTTCTTTAAATTTGCCTTGTTCAAGAAGCATTGCCGAGATATAATTGGCGTATCTAATATAATTTTCAAGGTCATCATTAATAAGATCTTTAAATAACTTCAAGGATTCATTAAATTCATTCGACTTATAAAGGCGCTTTGCTCTTTCAAATAAAGTATTTATTTGCTTTTCATCCATTTAAAAATACCAAAAATCTATATATAAATAAATAAAAATTTTAATAATTTTAAAATTATATTAAAAAAAAAATCTTATCGAAAATTTGAAAAAATAAGAGGATAATTGAAATATTCAAAGATCCATTAATTAAAAATGTTTTATTATCGTTATTTGTTCAAGCGGCGGTACAATTTACTTGTAATTTTATATATGTTCAAAAACTCCTTGTATAGTTTATCGTAGATTTCTCGATTTTCTGGATTAGGTTTAAATACGTTTGAAATTTCAATGTATTTTTGAATATGATCCCATTCGATATAGCC
>JAUWRB010000164.1 GCA_030610785.1 Promethearchaeota archaeon
CAAAAAATTTATTCTTAGAATAGATCGAGCAAGATCGTTGATTATTGATTTTTTAATAATGTTTAAATACACAAGTGTATCTCTTTATTTTTTTAGGTATTAATATAATTAAATTAGTTATATTCACACAAAAAAACGACCTTGAAATTGACATAGAAAACCTGTTTGACTAAAATTAACAAAATTATTACATTAAAATTTTTAAAAAAAAAATAAATAACAAGTAATTCAAGCTAAAAATTGACCACTAAAAAAATTTGTCCCAAATGCGGCAGTAGGTTGTTACATTTTAAGAACCTCGGATTTTCCATGTGCACTAAAGGACATAAGATAAATATGCCCCAAGAAACCGCTCCTGCAGAGGAGATCGAAGAGGACAGCGGAGAGGACAACCCATTACCTTTAGATTCTATGAAAATTATAAAATTGCAAGCGACTATTTATTTAAATAGAAATCTAACATTTACATGTTAAATATATAATTTTTTACATATGTTTTAAATTAAAATTTTTTGATGAAGGTTATTTTAATTAGTAGAAAAAAAAAATTTAAGAGGTCCACTAAAGGTTCTGGCTCTAAGGGAGTACTTCCCGAGCCTTCTGCCGAATTATCTAGTAATGTTGGGTCCTCCGTTGCTGCTCCTAAGAAACATCCTAATCCGAAGAAAGGGCATACTGTGGTTATTACTCCGACAGATGACAATAGGCTTCGAGTAGACTACATAGATAAAAAAGGTAGGGTACTTAAAGGGAAATCAATATGGTCGCTGAACACTAGAGGTGAAATAATAGAGGAGTCTTATCCTGAAAGAGTGTATGAAAAAAAAACAAAAAACTTTAAAGATTTTGATATAAATATAAAAAATGAACAACCGAAAGTTTTTTTGAGTAATGAAACGGAGACTCTTAATATTAATATTCCTAATTTTCTAGAAAAAAAATTACAAACTTTAGTAAAAGATAAAAATCTACAACTCATATCATCTATAGAAGAGTATGAGAATCAATATACTAAACTGAATTGGGAGTGTCAAAAATGCGGTCATTCTTTTTCAGCCTCAAAAAAAGCTGTAAAAAAGAATAAACATCCTTGTCCAAATTGTAGGGAGCATAAAGGAGGAGTACAAAGAGAAAAAATTATTGATTATAATACTGGGGTTTACAGTCAAGAAGTAATTTTATCTGAAATTCTACGTGAAGCTTTCAGATTACAGCTAGATAAAGAAGATATTTCTAACTCAGAATTAGGTAGATTATTAAAATATGAATTAAAACAAGCTCTAAATAATAAAACTGAATTTCTTAGATGGATAATTTATAGATTTATTAAAAGTGTTAATAACATATTGACTAATGATAATAGAAAAACAGCATTAAAAGCCCTTAAGGAATATGGTTATAATAAAAATTATTTTTTAAGCAATAACGATTTAAATAAACCAGAGTCAGATTTAGCTTTTTTGATTTGGTACTCTTTTTCAAATGAATTAGATGATGATGCATTAACCGGAAATAAGCTTAGTGAGGAATTAAATAGTGATATTAATGCTATTTTAAGAAATAAAAATAAAATTTCAATTAGTATTTATTTGAAATATAAATCCATTTGTAAGGAAAAACTTAAAGACAAAAATAAAAAACTTGCTTTAAGTGCTTTAAGAGCTTTTGGTAAAATAAGAAATTATAAAGTAGATTTAGATGCTCCGAACTATTTTGAATTGAGATTATCAAAAAAATTATGGAATTGTTTTTCAAATCAAAATAATAGATATTTGACGCTTAAAGAAGTATCTAGTATATTACATCATAAACACATATTGTACGGAAACATAAAAGAAAATAAAAAATTTGATGATCCAACTTTAGATGATTTTGAAAGAGCCGTAGAAGAAGAATTAACAGGAAATAACTTTAATAAATCTATACAAGCCTTAGATGAATATCGCCAGAAAAGACCTCCTATTCATATTTACACAGAAGAACAAAGGCAAAAAACAAGCATGTCAATGAAAAAAAAATGGGGAGACGAGGACTATCAAGAAAAGATGCAGTCAAGAGAATGCATTAGTGGAAAAGATCATTATAAGTGGAATTTTAATAGAGATGTTATTATTAAAGACATTTTAGATTTTAATAACCCCCAAGTAAAAACTATTACTCAAATTGCAAAAAAATATGGAAGAAGTATTACTCATATTAGAAAGATTTCTAAAAATGAGGTTGAAAAAAATTATACTGATTTTTTTCATGAAGAAAGATTTCCAGGAGATTTATTTGCTTTGATTGGGGGAAAGCTTCATGGGATTATAAAACTTATTATGACTGCTCATTTTTTAGATTTAGGGCTTAAAATATATTCTGAGATTATTATTGATTTAATTAATAGGTTTACTATAGATCAATTACTTTTTAATATAAAAAATCAAAAATATTTAAGTAAAAGATTAAAATATGACGAAGTTATGAGAAAAAAATTAAATATTAATAGATTAGATACAATCATCGCTTTTTTATTTGATTTTACTAGTGACATATCAGATGATAATATAAAAAATAAAGCAAGAAAATACCAAAAAGATGATATGTTTTTAATTATTATTGGCACTAGATGGCCTAAAAAAGATACCAGAGACATTAAACCAACATCATTTAAAAATGTAAGGATAGTTAAACATGATTTATTTTCTAGGTTAATTGGTCTAAAAGAAAAGCATTTATTTGATTATAAACATGCTATCGAATTAAGTTATGCAGCCGATTTAGATGGGCTTAAGAATTTCTATAATAAAATTAAAGATGAATTTATTTCTAAATATAGAGCAGAATTATCTAAAGGTAGATATAAGACAGGATTTTATAATGATGATTTAAAAAAAGATATGGAATCAATAGATATAGATTATTCTTCATTTTTTAGTAAGGATAGTAAATACATTTAAAATTTATCTTGAATAATATATCTATATTAAATAAAAAGATATTGAAGTGAATGTATTATAGGAACGCTTATCGAATACTTCAAAAAGCGAGTCGCACAGTCAGTGTTAGAGAAGGCCATAAAGCACGGTCAAAAAGTCCAAGAATGCGTGAGAGAATTGGGACGCGGGCTGGAAATCCTTTTAAAAGAAAAAAACTTGGAAAAAGCACGTGGTATTTTTAATAACGTTGATCTTCTAGAAGACGAAGCAGATAGTTTGAGGAGAGAAATTCAAAAGGATATTTCTAAAGGTGAACTAAATCCCAGTGTCCGAACAGACTTATCTCATTTAATTAAAAGAATGGATGATGTTGCCAATTGTGCTAATGGAGTAGCCCGAAGGATTACAACAATTCCAATTAAATTCTGGGAGCAAAGTAGCGCTGAAACTATTAATTTAGTTATTGAAATGATGAAAATAACTGTAAAATGTGTAGATTTTTTGGATAAATTAGTTATTGATTTACTTGAGGAAAGAACACATGTGAAAGAATTTGCAAGTCAAATAAATTACCTTGAACATGAAGTTGACATTTTAAATATAGAATTGAGAAGGAGCCTCCAAGAAACAAATTACGACATTAATTATTTTACAGCTTTTACAATAGGGAGTATATTTGATATTTTGGAAGGTATTTCAGACGCAATTGAAGTTGTTGCTGATTACATTATGGTATTGCTAACTAGCGCCAATGTCTTATAAAAATTTGGTAATTTTGTTCGCTTTAATTTAGTTTTATATTACTATAATCTTGCGCATGATTTTCTCTATGGGCTTTTTAAATAAATCGACAAGAATTTCAGCATATTCTTCTTTTAAATCTCTTAATTTTACTTCTTCCATTGTACAAGTCATATTTTTGTCACTTCTTAGACAAAGAGATAATACTGACTTTTCTTAGTTTGTTAAATATTTCATTCTTATTCGATATGATAATTTTAATTTATTTGCTAATAAATAAGGTATATTTTTTTGGCAATTCATTCTTATAATACATGTGAAAAATTGGATTGAATAAGTAATAAAAAGAAAATTTAAAACTAAATAAAAACGAACAAAATCATGAGGCATAAATTTATTCATCCTATTGAAACTCGATATAGGACAGAAATTGCTGAAATATTTACTGAAGAAAAAAAACTAGAGAATTGGCTTAAGGTAGAAGCTGTTTTAGCTAAAGTTCATGCGAAATTAGGCATAATTCCAACTGAGGATGCTGAAGAAATCTTCAAACAGGCTAACATTAAGGAGGTAAAGATAGAGCGCGTGAAAGAGATCGATAGAGAAATCCATCACGATTTAATGGCAATGGTTAAAGGTTTGGCAGAGCAGTGTAAAGGAGATGCAGGGAAATATGTTCATTTGGGGGCTACTAGTTATGACATCGAAGACACGGCAATAGCATTGCAGTTAAGAGAGGCATTAATATATATTCAAAATTCGCTAAATAAGTTATTACAAGAATTAGTAAGGTTGATGGAGGATAAAAAGGATCTAGTTTGCATTGGGCGAACTCACGGACAACACGCAATTCCAACAACTTATGGGATGAGATTTGGAGTATGGGCGTATGAAATCGATCGGCATTTAGATAGGATTTCTGAAACAATAAAACGAATTTCATATGGTAAAATGTCAGGAGCAGTTGGTACAATGGCTAGTTTTGGCGAAAAAGGCATTGAAATTCAAAAATTGGTCATGAAGGAACTTAATTTAAACCCCGTTCTTATTGCAAATCAAGTTGTTCAGAGAGATAGGCACGCAGAAGTTATTTTATTAACCGCGTTAATAGCGCAGACATTAGCTAAAATCGCAAGAGAAAATCGCATCTTGCAGAGAAACGAAATCGCTGAAATGTTTGAACCCTTTAAAGAAAAGCAGGTTGGAAGCTCCACCATGCCACATAAGCGAAATCCACATAAATCAGAAAGAATTTGTAGTTTAGCAAGGATAGTTAAATCCAACGTGATTCCTGCTTTAGATAATATAATTTTAGAGGACGAGAGAGATCTAACTAATTCAGCTTCAGAAAGAGTAATTTTTGCTGAAAATTTTATATTCTTAGATTTTATGATTAATCAACTAACACAAAATCTTAAAAATCTCGAATTCAACGAAAAAAACATTGAAAAAAACCTTAATCTTACTAAAGGTGCTTGTTTAGCTGAAAAAATAATGGTAGAATTAGTTAATAGAGGAATTGGCAGGCAAGAAGGGCACGAATTGTTAAGAAAAGCAGCCATTCAAGCAAGAGAAAATGATAAATATTTGAAAGAAACTTTAATTGAAATAGAAATAATAAAAAATGAGTTCTCTAAAGAAGAATTAGATGAATTATTAGATCCTCATAAATATATTGGAAAAGCAGCTGAACAAATTGAAAACTTGATAAGATACTTAAAAAATAAACATAATTTGTAAGAAAAACATGTCTAATAAAAATAATCTTTATTTTAAATTGGGTGTTTCTTCTAAAAAAGAGGACGTGCATGAAGCGATAAAATTAGTAGATAAAGGTCTTCGACCAGGAGCGTTTTGTAAAATAGTCAAAGATATTGCAAATAGAAAAAAATATTGTTCAATTTTTCACGAAGATGGAGCAGGAACAAAATCAAGCTTGGCATACATGTATTATAAAGAAACGGGAGATCTTTCTGTATTTAAAGGAATTGTTAGAGACGCCATCGTCATGAATATTGACGACATTTTATGCGTAGGAGCAATAGGAGATATCTTTTTATCTAATACAATTGCAAGAAACAGGAAATTCATATCTGGTGAAATAATTGCAACAATTATTAACGAATATGAATATTATAGCAAAAAATTATCTTCCTTAGGACTAAATATTATAACATGTGGGGGCGAAACCGAAGACATCGGAGATTTAATTAAAACTATTTCGATTTTTGCCTCTGTTTTCACGACCATGAACAAAGAAGATGTAATTGATGCGAGTAATATTAAGCATGACGATGTAATAATTGGACTAGCGAGTTTCGGAAAATCGTCTTACGAAGAAGAATATAATAGTGGAATAGGAAGTAATGGTTTAACTTTAGCGAGACATGGTACACTCTCCCACGAATATTATAATAAATATCCAGAATGTTTCGATCAAAATATTAACGAAAAATTTATTTTTTTTGGCAAGAATAAATTAACAGATCCTATAAAAGAAATTAATTTAACTATTGGTAAAGCTCTTTTATCACCTACCAGGACTTATGCACCCATATTACTAGAACTTCTAAAAAAATATGGGAACGAGATTCACGGAATAATTCATAACACGGGCGGGGGTCAAACTAAATGCGCGAACTTTGGAATAGGCGTGAAATATATTAAAAATAACTTTTTTAAAATTCCTAAAATTTTCGAAATTATTCAACAATCTTCAGAGACCCAATGGAAAGAAATGTACCAGGTGTTTAATATGGGGCATAGAATGGAACTATATTGCGACGAATCAATGGCAAGAGAGATTTCTAATATTGCTAAAAAGTTTAAAATTGATTCAAGAATTATTGGGCAATGTGAAAAATCTTCGTTTAAAAATAAAAATGAACTTGAAATCAAGTCTGAATTCGGGACTTTTAATTATAATTAAACGGTTTAAAAAATGTCAAAAGATTTAGATGTTATTTGTATAGGGGCAGCTCTGGTTGATATGGTTGCCCAAGTAGAGAGGCACCCTTTAGAAGATGACGAAGTTTTTGTATCCGATTTAAAATTATTGTCTGGAGGGGCTGCTGCTAATACTGCCCATGCTTGTGCGAAGTTAGGATTAAAGACGGCTTTTATAGGAAAGTTAGGATTCGAAGATTGGTTTGGCAACAAAATCATTAATGATTTCAAGAAAGTTTCTTTAAACACATCATTTATAAAATATTCCAAAAAATATAGGACTGGATCTGCTTATGTTGCGTTGAATAAGCAAGGTGATCGTAGAATCTATGCTCATAGCGGAGCTGCCAACCACCTCACGAAGAACGACATTAAAGAGGAGGAATTAATAAAATCTAAAGTAATTTTTTTGAGTAGCTTAAAAAATATCGAACCATTTATTGAAGCCGCAACAATTTCAAGAAATAACAATATTCCCGTGATTTTAAATCCAGGAATGTTGATAATTGACCAAGGACTTGAAAATATTAAACCACTACTTGAAAAGCTGGATATCATTATTTTATCAAAATGGGAATTTATATCGATATTATACCTTCAAGAAATTAATTTAAACACAAAACTTGTTGAAAATAATGCTGGTGAGCTTTTAAATTTAGGGCTTAAAATAATTATAATTACCACGGGGAGCAAGGGTGCTTTTTTATTTGATGGAAAAAAAGCAGAATTAATTCCTCCAAGAGAAATAGAACAAGTAATTGACACTACAGGAGCAGGAGATGCTTTTTCTGCGGGTTTCATGTATGGTTTCATTCAAAATTTAAGTTATAAATTTGAAGATCTTAGAAATAGCGTTAAAATCGGAAATCTTGTTGCCGGAAAGTGTATCCAAGAATTAGGTGCCCGAAATGGCATTCCTAATGGTGAAGAATTAAAAAATATTTAAATTAAGTAAAAAAAAAAGTTTATAATTTTTTGATTCAATATTTTTATATTCTAAAAAATATCAATTTAGAGATTCTTAATCGTGAACTCGGTAAAGAAAAAAATCATTAGCGATCGAGCAAATTTTTTTTTTGAAGTACTAATCGTATTTTTAGGATTATTTTTATTTTTACTTATTCCAAGATTCATCCTTCCCATGTTTATTGACTTGGATTCTCTTTTTTATGGTCCTTT
>JAUWRB010000081.1 GCA_030610785.1 Promethearchaeota archaeon
ATAAATCTAAAGAGATATTAGTAAAAATGTCAGAAAATGAAAAAAAAAGAAATTAATTGCGTGCTTTGTGGTCATAAAATTATCCGAGACAAGGTATCACAAAAATTTACTTGTAATAAATGTGGCGCTAACCACGCTTCAGACATATTCACGAGTAATTCGAATAAAAAAAATGGCTTCCGCTTTCATTATTCAAAAACAAAGTTTTTTTTTTCGATAATAGGGGCTTTATATCTCTTTTATCTCGTATTTAGAGTTTTCATTTATTAATAATAAAAATGAAAATATGGAATACAAAAGAAATTAAAAATAATTTAAAAATTAAAAAGGAAGCGTTTAAACCAATCATTATTTTACAAACTTGAGCACATGAAGTATCTAATATTAATTTGCGATGGAGCATCAGATTGGCCGATTGAAGAATTAGGAAATAAAACTATTTTTGAAGCAACTGAAACTCCATGCATGGATTGGATCGCAAATCTTGGTCAGATGGGAACATTTAAAACAATTCCCGATGGAATGCATCCTGGAAGTGAGGTCGCTAACATGAGTATCATGGGGTATCGACCTGAAAAAGACCTTACCGGTCGTGGTCCATTGGAAGCGTTAAGTGCTAGAGTGCCGTTAAGTAAGACGGATATAACATTTAGATGTAATCTTATTACCATTAATAACGGTTTAATTGAAGATTATTCGTCAGGTCATATTACAACAGAAGAATCAAAACCTTTAATTGAACACATTCAGGCTCAATTAAAAGAAGATGGAGTTGATTTTTTTCCTGGTGTGCAGTATCGCCACATTTTAAGGTTAGATGGAAAAAAATATTCAGAAAAGCTTAAACTTACACCTCCTCACGATCAACTTGATAAACCATGTAAAGATTTTTTAGCTAAACCCAACGATCCAAACGATGAAAAAGCGATATACACTGCGGATTTTATTAATAAACTAATTGAAAAGAGCTATAAACCACTCATTGAGCATGAAATCAATAAAAATCGAGCAAAAAATGGAAAAAGAATGGCAACAAATGTTTGGCCCTGGGGTGGTGGAAAAAAACCGGAAATTGAGCCATTTAATAAAAAATATGGCTTAACGGGATCTGTCATTTCTGCTGTTGATTTAGTGTTCGGTCTTGGAATTGCCGCAGGACTCGAACCAATTCACGTTGAGGGGGCAACGGGTTTGCCTGATACAAATTATCGGGGAAAAGTAAAAGCTGGTTTAAAAGAGTTAAAAAAAAAGGATTTTGTCTATTTACATGTGGAAGCCATAGATGAAATGGGGCACACGGGTAATCCTAAAAGGAAAATAGCTGCTTTACGAGATTTTGATTTAAAAATTGTTAAACCGTTTATTGAAGCGGAAAAAGAATTTAATAACGAGTTAGTAATTGCTGTATTGCCAGATCACCCCACTCCTTGTGAAATCCGGACACATACCAATGAACCGGTACCATTTGCAATTTATAATCCAAAAAATGATTTAAAAGCAAAATCATCTCGAAAATATTCAGAAAAAGCAGGAAAAGAAGGTGAATTTGGTTTAATTGAGAATGGAGAAGAATTCATGCGCCTATTTTTAGGTTAATGGATTAAGATGTGAAATTTGGTAGTTAAATTAATTTTATCCTTTCTATTTTAATAATTAAGTTTTCTTTATCCATTTTTCCTCAAATCTTAGTTGAAATCTTGAAGAAATTCTTTAAAAAAATCGATAATATTTAATAATTTTTTCTGTTTTAAATTAAATGCAATTCTTGTACTTCTTACTACTGCTAACAATGAATTGTCTGCTTCTCTGAATAATTCATGTAGGAATGTTATTGATTTTATTCCTATTTTATCGATATTTGATTTTACAATGATATAATCTCCGAATTTTGCCGTGTTTTCATATGTGATATCTACATGCTTTACGCCCATTACTATTCCTTTTTGAACATGTTCTTCAATACGCATTTTTTTATTTTTCAATGAATTCATGAAACTTACAAAACCATCGTCAAAGTACACCATATAATTTTTAAAATGAACGATTCCCATTGCATCCGTATCGTTGAATCTAACCTTAACTGTTGTGGTGTCCTTATGATTTATTATGATTTTCTTAATTTTTTCTTCAGTATTATTCATGCTAAAATTATAATATATCGGTAATAAAATCAGTTATTCTTAACAATATTTTTGAATTTATATACATTATCAATCTTATTATTACTCTTCCGACTAATAATGTATCTTTTTAGAAAGAATAAATTAAGGCGTCCTTATTTTAGGATCTTTTTCTTTATCCCAATTCACTGCAAATAAGAAATCTCGGCTGGCTTTATTTTTGTAAATTAACGGAAAATTACTTATTTCTTCAAATTTTAAGGCAATATTTTCTAAAAAATCATATTCGGGAAAATAATCTTGTAGTGGTTTATTGCTTTTTAACCGCTCATTTATTAATAAGGCTTTTGCTTGTAACGTGAAGCCTTTAATCTCGAAAAAGTTAGGATTTGCTTTTTCGATTATTTTAAAATATTCGTTCAATAAATTTTCGTTTATATTAAGATCTTTTACAGCGGTTAATCTTACTAACGTTCTGGAAGATAACGATTCAATTAAATTCATGGTATCCATGATTTTAGTCCATCCATTTTTAATCATTGGACGACAGATCTTTTTATAAAGCTGTTCATTAGGTGCTGGAAGAGTAATATATAGTTGAGAAGGATAAACGCTAAGATTTTTTATTCTTTCAGGTAAAGTTCCATTTGTTACAATGAAAGTTGTCATGTTGCGTCCTTTAAATTCCTTTACAAAGTCAGACATCAGAGGATATAACATTGGTTCGCCATCCAATGAAATTGCCGCGTGATTTGGTCTTAAAGCTTCAGAATGCGCTTGCATGATCTCATCAGGAGTAGTCAATTCTCTATTTATTAATAATTCGACTTCTTCTCTTGTATCGATTGAACGAATAATATCATCGTCAATCTTGAAATGCTTAAGTGTATCGTCCGAAGGTCTTATAAAACTTTGATTTTTTAATAAATTAAGAGCACGTTCTATTTTATTTTTACTTATCTGAATTCCGCCAAATAAAGCATCAATGTCATGATTTCCTTCGTGTAATAACATGTAATGAAGTATATCTATCATGGCTTCATAATTATCAAGGTATCTTCTTAAAGGTAAATGATTCGTGATAATATCACGATGATGACGGATCAATTCGTCAACTAAGAATTTAGGCTCATCGGGTTCGACAATAAATTCACTTGATAAAGAGCCAATTTCTATATCTCTCCAACAAAAAACACATTGATGGTTACAAAAAGGCAAAGATGGAGTATTTTGCAAGCATCTGTGGCTTTTAATACCGAAAATCTCTTTATAACAATTTCGATTGTCTCTTCCTGTCAATAATCTCTGTTCTAACCACTGACAAGGGTTTATAGAAGAGTGGTTATTCTTACCAACAATTCTGTAAGTTGTTTTTACATATTTCTGGACAAAATCGTTCGTAATTTTGTTATCAATGATAAATTGCCTTTTCATCTTTTTTTACCATTAAATGCTCGCTTGTTTATATAGATAGATAAAGATATTTTTTTAAGATAAATTAATTTACTTTTTATTTTTTATAATTAATAATTAAAAGAACTTGAAAATAATAATCAAATTTGGTTGAAATGATTAATAAATTAAAAAGCGAATTGTTAAATTTTGGATTAAAATTCATTAGTTTGGATGAGAAAATTGTTCGAATGTTTCTTGAGACGAAACCAACTAATATTAACGAAATTGTTATTCTCCCCGCTATAAAAATAGTAATGAAGAAAATCGTGCAAAAATTACAAGAAAAAAGAGTTTACGGAAGGGTTTACAACGGCTTATTGAATGGCGTGAGAGTTAGTGTTATTCGATCTTTAGTTGGATGTCCAAATTGTGCAATTACTGTAGAATGCTTAAAGCGCTGTAAAACTAAAACAATTATTAGAGTAGATTTTTGTGGAGGTATTGAAGGCAGTAAAGATGTTAACGTGGGAGATGTATTAGTCCCAAAATTATCTTATTGCGACGATGGAACGAGTCCCCAATATATTAGAGCTCATACGGAGTTATTAACGCAATTGAAATCTATTTCAAATCCAATTACCAAGTTTCAAAACCTAATTACAGGAAATCACACGGTATTCATTTCTAAACCTAACGAGCAATTAGCGAATTTATTATTAAACGAAGGACAAACCATGTTTCCTAATAGAGTAAAAAATGTTGATTTTTGGACGACTGACGCATTGTTCTGCGAGTCTTTTGATTTCATTAACGCTTTGAAAACCTTGAATGTCCAAGGAATTGACATGGAATCGTCAATTTTATTTTTATTAGGAAGCCTTTATAACTTAAAAACAGCTTCAATTCTTTCCGTATCGGATCTACCGGGTCATCCTCAGTATGATATGCTCCACTCAAACGAGCTCCATCCAGATATGGAAAATGGTATTGATAATGCCATAAAAATATTAATTAAAGCGTTGCCGAGGATTAAATCTGATTTAACGTGATATTATTTTTAAAGAATTTTGAGTTTTAACTTTTAATAATAATAAGAATAAAGGATTCAGGAATCAAATGGATATTATCAAATTAAAACGCAATAAATATGAAAGCAATACATTCTTCATGAAAGAAAAAGATAAAATAAAAGGAATGCGATATGGAATTCTGGAACTAAATAAACTACAATTAAAAGGAATTTTTGAAAATATTGAGCTGTGTATTGCAGCATTTCCAATTCCTAGAAATCTACGTGAAAGATTAGAAAATAATATATCACCACGTTTCCGTGAAATTAACGATAACATCAAATTTAACAAAGAAATACCCGAAGATTTTTATATTGAAATTTCAGCGTTAAATCAGGAAGATTTACTATATGGGCTTGAATCATTGAGCATAAATCTATTATTAAAAGAAAGAGGTTTTCGACCTGAAGAATTAAAGAGTTTAATCGTCAGAATAAAGTTTACAAGATTTTAGTATTATTTTAAGAAATGCGTGTTTTCTTTTCTAAGATTATATCCTTCTTGTTTATTGAAAAAATTCTAAAAAATATATTAATAGAAATTTAATTTTATTTTTTCTTAGCCACTTTTGATTTCCAATCATATTGTAGCGGACCATCAACCGGTATGTGAACAATCTCAGAATAATCTATTTTCTTAAAGAGTTTGAATGGTTGCTTTAATAAGAGTTTCATTAAGAGCGGTAAAGTTTTTTTTATCGGTGTAGTAATGTCATCACCAAAAGCCTTCAGGAGCTCAACAGGCATGTAATGAATTTTTTTGAATTTCTTTCTTAACTTTAAATAATTTGTAATTTTCATCCCAACATAGCACCCAGGACAATTTATTGCTATGTCTTTAACACCGGATTCCTTTAAGTCTTTTCGTTTAGCACGCGATGTTCTTAAAGTGCCATTGAACAAGTTCATGTTCCGAGCAACACTTACCATCCCGCACGATAGGTTTTGGTCGCCATGGTGGGGAAGTTCTACGAGTTCTGCACCCGCAGTTCTATATATTTTGCGCAAATTTTCCTGAAATTGCGTGCCAAGCTCGCTTACATAGCACGATTCGGAAATAGCAGCTACATAATTTAGAGGGTTCTTTAACTCAAGTTCTCCTTTTTCCAATTTTTCCAACATCCATTCGTACATTGAAATCAATTTGAAAGGCAACTTCTTACCATAAACATTGGGTAATATGTTGGATAAAAAATTATAACATGAACCACAATAACAGACCATTCTTTCTATATCTAACTGTTCGAATCTCTTAAGCGTTCTTTCTATTACCTCCGAATAACACTCCCAGCCCACGTTTCGGTAGGCTAATTCTCCGCAACATATATCTGTTGGACCGAATTTTG
Organism: Promethearchaeota archaeon; assembly: GCA_030610785.1. Taxonomy (GTDB): domain Archaea; phylum Asgardarchaeota; class Lokiarchaeia; order Sigyniarchaeales; family SOKP01; genus JAUWRB01. The sequence continues at coordinate 5,931 of JAUWRB010000081.1, forward strand.
GTAGTTCCCTTAACACATTAGAATGCTCAATGTCGTAAGGCATCATCTTACCAAAACATCCGATATATAAGATATCTTTAGATTTGGGCGGAATTTCCGACCATTTTTCCAAGATTTCTTGCTCTTCTAGCGTCATTCTAGCATAAAAGTCTTGAAACAAGTTCCCCATAGGCATCCCATTTACTAAATAAATTAAGAAATTCATTATTTTTCCTTTTCTATTTTCAATTACTCTTTGTAAAATGAGTTCATGATGCCTTAAACCTTCCGGACAAAGTTGATTACAATTAAAACAGAGGGTGCATTCATTAAACACGCGAGGTGCAAATTCTCCTTCAAGAAGTTGTTTTATTTCGAATACAGCTTCATTTTTATCCATTTTCATTACAGGACATTTCATCAAGCACTCACCACAAAAAGTGCATTTATCCCAATCACAACAATCCATGTAAACCATTTATATCACCATGCAAATGTTATTGTTAAAATATATAAATCTTTATCTTTCAATTGTTTCTAATTACCTTTTAGAAAAAAAAAAAAAATTCAGGTAAGAAAAAAGAAAATATATTAGAGCCCTTGTAAAAGCCTTGTAAAATCCGGTTCTTTAAATAAAGTATTATATTCCTTTAACAATTTAATATTTATTAAATGAATCTTTTTTCCTGATTGATTTTTTGTATCTTTAATTAAATTCAATTCCTTCAACTTTTTAAGATGATATTGAATCGTCCCTGAATATATGTCAATAATTTCTGCTATTTTTGAAATTGAGACTGTTTCGTCTTTAAAAAATTCTTCAATAATTTTTGGAATAAGAGGATTTAAAAAAATAACTCGAAATTTGTCTAATTCATCTGGGACATCAACCATGAAATAGTGAAGAGATTTACCAATTTTTTGAGATCTTATCAATTTAAATCTTTCTAAGGTCATTACATGCTTTAAGAATGGAGTTCTTGTTATATTTAACTCGTTTTTAATTTTTTCGTCTCTTGCGTGTATTCCGGGATTTTCTCTGATAAAATCTAAAATTTTTACAAGTTTTTTATTAGAAAGAATTTCTAATTTCGTTCTTCTCTCATTTGTCACGATCCAATTTTTTCCTTCAAGGTTTCTTATACCCAAGAAAATCTCATTTTTACTGTACCCTTTTTTATAAGCAAGCTTAGCTATGCATTTAGCGTACAATTTCTCGATGATTGGATATTTTTGTATTTGTGTTTCCGAATCAATCTCAAATTCAGAGTCATAACGCTTGAGCTTTAAGATATTTTTTGCAATTTCTAATACATCCTTTTCAATTTCGGTTAATTCATCTAAGAACGAGCTAGCTTCGGGAATTTCTTTAATTTCCTTTGGTTTTTCTACTGCTTCTTTTGGTTTTTCTATGATTTTCTTTGGTATTTCTTGTAAAAGAGTAAAATCGTCACGTCTAAAAGAACTATCTTGTAACATTTTTTCTTTTTTAGTTTTTTTAGGTTTTCTTCTTTTTTCGAGCGACATTTTTTTAAGAAATTTCAGGCGTTTTCTTCTAAAAATTGAATGAAACTTATTTGTTCTTCAAAATTCATGTATTTTAATTGGTTAATTATTTTCTCATAATGCTCTGGTTTAACGTTTGGAAGTTGTGTTATTCTTTCTATTAATTTTTTAGATATCTTCTTGTATAAAATGATAATGGCTTCAATATATTTGACTTGCTCTTCTCTTGTTAAGAAGACTAATTCCTTTAAAAGTTCTCGTTTCTCTTTTTTGGGAATTTTTAAGTCATTGATTTGTTTCCTTAAATCCTTCGATAGTACGGCAAAAATTTTCGAGAAATATTGTTTTACTAATTTTTTATCTTTTTCATCCTTAATTGGCAACAACGATTCGTGAATTTTTAATTTAAACTCTTTTTTTATTTCGCTTGAAGATTTTTCCAAATTCGGCTTGATCTCAACGGTTTTTTCTTGATTAATCCTAATAGGATGTATTTCATGTTGAGTTAATATGGTTGGTTTAATCTCGTGAGGCCCCTCTTTTTCAGGACTTATTTTTTTTGGTTGTTCGATTTGGATGGGTGGATGAGGATAATATGTGGCTTTTTCTTTAATTGTAATACTTTGACTTATTTCAGAAGGCTTACCAATGAATAGAAAAAACATAAGAATTCCTTTTAATAAAATAAAAATTCCGGCAGAATAAAAAAATGTACTAATTACTCCAAGAAAAATTGTACGCCCTGAATCACCGATGTTAAACTCTTGCTTTTCTTTAATTTCATTTCTTAACTTTAAATCAATAAGTAAAACTATAATGATTATCGATAGTAAAACAATGAAAGTTATCAATGGAACTATTAGCATTGAGATTGGAGGAAAGTTAGTTCCACCAGGTGGCATGGGTATTTTTAGGATGGCAATCCCCCACGCAGAAATGCCATGTAAAGCAAATAAAATGATAATGAAACCTGCCTTAGCCGATAAATTATTCAATGAATTTTTAATCATTAAGCCGTAATCGTAGGCTCTAAGATTTATATTTTCTGAGTTGAGAATAACAATTAAAAATATAAACACTCCCTTTATAAGGATGATTGCGCCAATTCCAAATATAATACTGCCCAATATACCCCAACAAATAGAATCTACTATTATTTCATCGTATTTCTTCTCTTTTATTTTAGGTGAAATATATTTGATATCATGTAAGCAAATTAATAGACAAATCGTGCCTAGCACAAGCTGTTTAGAAAGAATTTCAAACCAATTATTAGGATATCTGATTATTTCAAATATATATATAAAAACGAAAATTGAAAAGATGAGAATCGGAATATACGAAATATTATTTAAAAATTGGATTATCTCGTCAAATGTAGAATTATACTTTTTAGGTATTACACGCTGCTGTCGTTTACTTATTTTTTTTTGAATAATCCTCTCTTTAAAATCCATGCCTTCTAAGGTAAAAGGAGTTCCACATCTTTCACAGAAAACTTGGACTTTATTTTCTATAAGCTTAAATAACTCAATTGGAAAAACATATCCGCATTCTTTACACACATATAATTTTTTGGTCATTTAATTCTCACTTCTATTAATTATTAATTGTATTTATTTCTTTTATTTTCACGATTTTTTAATTTAAAAAATAATAATAAAAAAATTGGAGGGAATTTAAGTAGTCTTTAAAGTATTAATTATTTTTCCACCAAAAGTGAATCCTTTTCCACAATACTCGCAAAAAACTATTCCATCCGTGGATAATTGATAGATCATTTTATCCGAGAATTTCGTTCCACATTCAGTACAAAAATAATAAGCTTCAGGTTTATATGCCTCAATTGTCTTTCGAATAGTTGTATCATGTTCTTTTAAATTAGAGCTTTTAGAAGTTGGTAACTGTTTTTGTTTCCTTGGTTTTCCAGAAATTAAGTAATATATATCTTCAAACAATTTATATAAGCCAAGCGCAATTCCTTTAAGAAGATAAAATATTCCTTTAAGAAGGTAATAAATTAGATACGCAATCCCCTTTATTAGATAATATACAACCACACATGTTAATACTATGAGCGCAATAATACCAATTATGATTAAAATTTGACCTGGTCTCGGTAAATTTAAAAACCAATTAACTATTTCTTGCCAAGTAAAGGAATAATTACCAACATCGTGCCATCTTGCCATTTTTTTTTACACTTTTTTTATTATTTTAAATTAATAATTTTAATTCTTAGATAATGAATGCAAATAATTGATTAAAAAAAAAATGGAGTCCAATTTTTATTAAATTGTGTTTTTAAAAATAGAAAAATAAACTTAATTAACCGATTTATAAGATATTTTACTTTATATCTATCAATTTTTTCCAATCTATAGCTTGTACAGTAGGATGAAGATAATGATCGTCATCTACTACATTATAGGTCAGATTGACGAAGAGTTGTTCCGCCCGCGTCCGAGTGGGTTTTATTGAGACAACTTGATCGCGTTTACCGTGATAAATTACAACAGAAACATCAATAGGCGGGAATTTTTTCGGATTAAGTTCCGGAGTTGCTAAAAGTGGTGCCAGTAATATCAAACGGGCAACTTTAGTTGGGTTTTGAAAAGTATAAATTGTACCCATCAATCCTCCGAAACTTGAACCGATTACGACCCAAGAGCTTTTATCCCTTAAAATTGACACAAGTTCCGCCATCCGTTCTTTTAATAAAATCTTACTTAAGATACCAGGAATATACTCTTTAAAGTCTGGCGTGAGGCAACCGGGTATTTCCTTTCGAAAAAGTTGCCCCTTAAAACCTTGACCTGAACTTTCAAGTCCATGAATAAAAATTACATTTGTCATCGCTAAATATTATTTTCAGGAGATATTTGATCTAATTCTGATTTTAATAATTTTCGTTCTTTTTTATGACCAAAATACATTAGAATGCCTAAAATAGAGAAATCAATAATTAACAAGAATAAAATAAAAAGAGAATATTGTCTTGTAAATGACATGAGATGTAACGCAGTCCCTATTATAAATCCCGTTAAAAATCGTGATTTGGTTGTAGCCTTCCTAAATAATAATCTTTGAGCGCCCCAATCTATTAATCCCGGGATTGGCAAAATAATGCACGAAAGTACGGCGAATTCGGGGCTAATTCGAACGGCATGAATCTTCTCTATTAAAGTAGTTGAAAACGAAGCAATCAATCCTCCTATAACGACAGAAGAACATCTCGAACAAAAATAAATCTTAGTACGACCAAATTTTAAATAAAAAGTATGGTCGCTGTCAGAAGCGAGGTGATGCGTTAAAAGTTCGTGGTAAATAATGCGTTCTTTTGAGGCAAAAATTTTATCGTATGCAATTAATAGGAGCGGAACACAAAATATTATTGATATTAATGCTTGAAAGAAAAATTTTAATCCATAATTTAAAAAAATAACTTCAAAATTAGATTGATTCGGGTGAAAGATAATTTGAAAAATTATTATAGCCCCCATAGTAATTATTGATAAAATGGTTAATGCCACGATAGAGTAAAATATATTCTTTCTATCTTGGAACTTTAATGGTTTATATTTATAAATGCCGGCCAAAAATCCAATAGTTCCCACAATAAAACACCATTCAATATTAATAACATTATAAAAAGATAATTGGAAAAGGTATTCTCCAACAAAACCTACTATAAGGCCATTAACAGGACCCGATAAAACTGAAAAGAAAGTAAAAAGTAATAGAGTCACTCCAAACTGAATTAAAAATTCTGGATTCTCAAGAAAAAAAGTAGAAATGGAACCAAAACTTAACGAAATACTAACGTAAATCATGATCATGAAGACACAAATAAAAGCATTTAAAAAAGCGGTTCTTAAGAAATTATCCTTTACATCTTGGAAATTTTTATTTAAATCTGCTTGTTGTGCCATTAAATTTCGATTTAATTAAGATAAAATTAATTATAATAAAGGTTCAGATTATCTATTATTCCTTTTTTCGTTTCTATAAATCCTTTTTGTAGTACTTTAACAATAATTTTCTTTCCTGTTGGAATGCTTAAAATTGCAGGGTCTTCTGCTACGATTTGGATCGCTTTCTCATGATAATCCAATTGTCGAGCTAATGCTTCATGCGCTTTTTCTTTTGTTTCTAATGCCGCCCGACACAGGTCTTCGTAAGTTGTTATATCTTTTTCAACCTTTAAAAATAAAATAGTTTCTTGGACTTGAGAAATAAACATTTGTTTTGTAATATCTTTTAATCTTTTATAATTTCTATGACTTTTTTTACATTGTCGGCTTGTCTGGTCGCCCTTTAGATACTCCGGGAAATGTTCTTCAATGACATTATCAAAATTTTCTTTCGAACGATCATTTTTTATTAATATTTTTCCGCATTCCAAAGTAATATTTATTTGTTGTATAATCCCTACACGAGCATCGTGGTCGCTCCAATATTGATAAAAGGTTTTCAGAATTGGTTTAACTATAAAATTTAGAATGCCCGCATCCAATTCCTTATCAATTAATCTCTTTCCAATCGCAAGAGATTCTTCCATTTGATAAATCATTTGTTTTTCAATAATGCGAGAATTCCTTTCTAAGACATCCATTGTTAATCTTTGTTTAATTTTTTTTTTTATAATTTAAAAAATTTTAAAATTTATAAAGTTTTAAATTATTAAAATTATTTAAAAAATTAAAAATTTATAATCAATTTAAAAAAACCAAAATATT
>JAUWRB010000135.1 GCA_030610785.1 Promethearchaeota archaeon
TTAAGTATAAAAAACATTTCAAAAATCTCAAAAGGAATGATTGAAACCGATAAAATAATAATTAAAGAAATTTTAGAAAAAATTCCTCTTTAAAAACCTATTACTTTAGATCTTCTTTTGGTAAAACAAAATACCATAATAGTGGCATTAATAGCTCATACACACCTTTGCCGAGTTCAGTTATTTCATAGCTTACTCGCATGGGTTGACTCTCATGAACCGTGCGTATTACTAATCCCCTTTTTTCCAATAAACGCAGATGATCTGTTAGAATCCTAGAATTAATTTTTGGAAGAGCTTTTTTAATTTCGTTGAAATAAGGCGTTTTTATGTGTCTAATCACGTAGATAATGTCAAATGTCCATTTTTTTCGAAAGAGAATAAAACCTTTCTTAAGTATTTTTAATTCATATTGAATTCTTTTGGCATCGTGCGAATGATCTTTTAAATCTCGTTCCACGCCTGTTTTCACAGCTTGACGCATTTTCGGAATAAGCGCAATCATCTCTTTGAAATTTTCTACTTCTTTAAAATCCTTAAAGATTAAATTCGTTTCAGATAATGTAACCTTTTTTTCCTTTTGTAGAATTAAACAAGTATAGAGATTATTCATTTTTAACTTTTACTTCAATTAAATTATAATCTCTGGTTCCTAAACCAATTTCTTCAGCCGCAATTAATTGTCGTTCCCATTGTTTTGATACATTTCCGTTATAATTTAAATCAATCTCATTATTTTCAGGATTAAATCGAGGAATATATGAAAACCAGTTGCATTTTTCATTTCTCAAGGGCAAATTTTTTATCTCACTGAGAATAGAATATGGATTCATCAATGATAAATGCGCAAGATCTATACACGCTTGGTCAACAGCTACAGGATCTTTTGACGATAAAATTCCTATATCCGGAATTATAGGTATATCCGAGCCTCCACAACAATCACATTGCCAAGTAATGTCAATTGCATAATTTAAATAGTAGATTCTATCTTTACCGTAATAATCTACAACACCTTTAGCATTGTCAACCATTTGAAGGATAAATTCTTCTGGCGTGGAAGAACCAATATCTATGACTTTATTTTTACAAACTGACTTGCACATGTAGCAGTATCTGCATTTATCTTTATCGAATTTTAATTCTTTTTTTTCGTTTTTTGTTAAAGCCTTAGTAGGGCAAATTTCCAAGCATTCTTTGCACTCTGAAACGCAAGCATCGAAAGCGAATTTAAATGTCTTTCCCATGTGAGCTTGTGTTTTACCACCTTTAGACACGCATCCAATACCTAAATTCTTTATTGCGCCACCAAATCCAGATCCTGAGTGTCCTTTAAAGTGAGATGCTATAATTAAGTGTTTAAATTCTCTTAATCTTCCTGCAACTAACACTTCATTAAATTTCTTCCCATTAATTTTTTGAATTTCGTAGTCTATTCCATCTGGTCCATCTAACATGAGTAATGGAGCACCCATTGTCTCTTCTGTAAAACCATGTTTTAACGCTATTTCTAAATACTCTTCTTCGTTTGCTCGACCTCCATATTCACCTCCTGTTCCTGGGACACCCCATCCACAGGATTCGGCAACAAAAGGAATGCCGCCCAACTCTTTAATGTAATCGCATAAAAATCTAATATAGGATGGTCTGAGATATCTCGTGTTCTCCTCAGCGCCAAAATGCGTCTTAATAACTATCTTATCAGAATTTTTTGTTTCTTGTTCAATACCGATTTTTTTTAACGCTAAAGGCCCTTTCACCTTGGACATGCTTTCAATGTGAGAATAAGTTCTTGCAGTAAAATAATATACATCTGATTTAATAAAAACCACTTTTCCATAAAATTATTTTATTCTTAATTTTTAAATTATTGTATAGAATTAAACTTGAGTATAATTAATACCATAATTTTTTTAGTTATAAAATTAATTCTATTATAGATAAATTAATTCTATAATAGATAAGAGAAGGTCGATTAAAAATCGCTAGATGTCCAGAATGTGCTGGATTAGCCAAGTGGCAATCATCAATTAAACGAATGGTTTGTCAATCATGCGGATTATCCTTAACTAGATTTGAGTTGGAAAATTATTGGATAAAAATTAAGAAAAGTAATTTTTTAGAAACAGACGAGTTACAAAAGAAAAAAAATCGCAGGAAGGAATGGTTGGACTGGTATAGTCAGAGCAAAACGGAGAAAGAAAAATATTAAATTAAAAACAAGTTTTTGATAAAAAGCCCTATTATTTTAGTTTAAATTCTTCTATTTAATTTAACTTCCATGCGAGTTTAAAATAGATATTATTTTAATTAAACATCAATAAATCACTAATTCTATTAAGTCAGATTTTTTTAAATTTGAGGCGTGTTATTAAATACAGATAAAATTATTTCAAAAATCAACGCTAAAAATTGAGGAATTAAACAGAAAATGGAATTGTTCCAAGTAAATTGGGACTATGATAGGCATTTATTCTTTGAATTTAAGAAGAATAAAGAAGAAAAATGTGCACTTATACCTGAAACAGTAAAAAGCGTGAATCTTAGGTTTGAGATTTTAAAGATTGCCAGACGAGAAAGCTACTATAAACAAATGCCTTCATTAATTTCAGTTAAAAATTTATATTTTTCTGAGGAAGCAATATTATTTTCTATTGATTTGGACGAATTAAGTGATCCTGACGATCTTGAGATAAAAATAATTCATTTAACGATTATTTTATACTCGGGTCATAGAGAAGAAATTCCTATTGATGAAAAATTTAAAATTTCTGAGATTTGTTTTAACGAAGATAATCATGCTGATTTTATCAAGAAGGATTCTAAAATTAATAGCCAAACAAAAAGCTCTATAACTCAAGAAAGAATTTACCACGAGAAAACGATTGATCGTGATAAAAATAAAGAAAAAAGTACATATATTTACGAGAAAAATAAAATCGTAAATGATACCTACAATGACTACAATAAAGACCAAATGATGTCAATGATTTACGAAAGTAACGAAAGGTTGAAAAAAGTAGAACAAGAATTAAAAAATCTTAATTTATCATTAAAACAAAAGTCGTTTAATGATATTACTTACATGCCATCAAGTCCAATAACAAAAAGGAAGCAAGTACCGGGATTTGAAAGAATAAAAAGAACGCCAAGAAAAGCTAATACATCTTCTCAAAAAATATTATTTCTAAAAGAATTAAAAGCAGTTATAAAAACCAGTACAATGGATAATAAACAATTTAACTTTCGAGACATTCTAAAACCGATGAGCGAAGATGATTTCGAAAAAATTACTCTTAATAATGAAGAGTTAGAAAAAATAGAAGAAATAGCTATTAATAACGAAATTAAAAGAATAAAAAAAACCCAAGTCGAAATATTATGCTTGGAAAATTTAAAAAAACCTAAAATATAGTTAAAACTTTACTTATTTTTTATTTAATTTGAAAATTTTTTGTTAAAAAGGTCCTCAAGTAATTCTAATAATTTGGGAGCGGGAATATCTAATAAAGTAATTTCGAGATGCCTACCTCGCTCTGCCTCTTCAATTCTTACGGTCTTAGAACTAATAATTTTTAATTGGTTCAATTTACGCACGTATTTCCTAAATGACATCTTAACATGTGATGTTAATGAATAATTAACGCAAAGTGAAGAATATTCTTCGAAAGCATCGTCCACTAAGGTAAACGGTTCGTTATTTCTTATTAAAGATCTTACAATTCCTAGCAACGCTATAAGTTCTTGATCTTTCAATTGATCGATAATTTCCCCCCTAAATGTTGGATATACCTCGTTTGACGCTTCTCTGATTATATCTGCCGTTATTTCTTCTAGTCCCTCTTTATCTGCAAATAAACCACTTTTTCTTAAAATTTCGATTCCATGCCTCATGTTTTGATGGTCTACAACAATTTGAGAAATCATCTCTAAAATATCCTCGTCAATATCCTCGTTAAATGCTATTTCGCTCCGATATTTTAAGATTTGCATTGCTTCATCGAAGTTATAAGGGTTGAGCTTGATTTTCTCGTTTAACCTGCTGAGAATTTTCTCATTTTCTATTCTCATCCAATCATTAATTCTCGAAATTAATATTATTGAAAGTTTAGCGTTTTGATGTCCGAAAGTTTCTGCTATATTAAGAAAGGCTAATATATCATCTGGGTTTAATAGATGAACCTCATCTAATATTAATAACATGTAACCCTTATCTTTTATTAATTTAGATAAAATTATTTTTATAGCCTCATCGTCTGAAAAACCCCGCCCAGAACCGTGCGTATACTTGCCTAACAATTCTCGAATGATTTTTGATTTACTTCTGAAGTTGATTGCGTCATAATATTCGATAAATACATTCACATTTTTCTCTAAGGCGATATTTCTAAAGTTTCTTCCAAAATATTTCGCAGTTGCCGTTTTACCAACTCCACCTCTTCCCAATAGCAAACAATTTATAGCAGGTTGCTCACTTTCCTCTAAAATTCTTCTAAAACTATAAATTAGAGAATTAATAACTTCATCACGACAAAACAATTTAGAAGGGATAAAACTTAAATCGAGACTGCTTGCGAGCCGGAAGCATGATCTTTTTCCGAATTGTGCTCTAAATTTCTCCTCATCTGACATGTTCTTGCTTATAAAATTTTTAAATATTAAGATATAGGTAATTATAATAGTTTTTTATTAAAAATGATTTATATTAAAACCAAATATTTTAGTTGATAATATTAAATATTAGTCGAGCTCTATAAATCCTTGCTATTGTTAAGTGGGTGAAGTAAAGAATAAGAAATCTTTAATTTAGAAATGTCGTTTTTTGCATAGATTCTAGTAGTATTTGGATTGCTATGACCCAATATATCTTGAAGCTCGCTTATATCCATTCCCGAGCGACGCAGATGAGTGGCTCCCGTATGTCTAAAAATGTGGGGAGTTATTATTTTTGAATTTGAAAAACCACAAACCTCTTTTATTGTTTTGATATCATTTTGGACCACTCTAGGATTTAATTTCTGATCTCTCGTATTTGTTAATAAAAAATCATCGTCGGAATAAGTAATTCGGTTGTATAGATTTTCCTTGATAATTTCTATTGTTTTTTGGTCCACCGGAACGATTCTCTCCTTATTTCCTTTTCCTCGTAATTTAATATAACCTTCGTTAAAATCTATATCTCTTATTTTAATATTACATAATTCGCTTACTCTTGCCATCGTTGAATATAGTAGCCTCACTATTAAATAATATCTTTGGCTCTTTTTTGAGTTAAATTTGTATTTATCTTTTAGGTCATTAAAGATTTTTTTAATATCTTGAATATCCAGAAATTTTGGGAGATTTTCTTCCAATTTAATTTTTGGTGTCTTTATTATGCTCATGGGATCCTTTGATATAAATTCGTTAAGGGTTAAAAACTTGAATAGAGATCTTAGGGACGCAATTTTTCTTGCAATCGCTCTTTTCGTGTAATTCTTGTCTTTAAGTTTTTTTAGATAAATTCTGATTTTTTGGCGCATTAACGGTGAATTTATATTTACATCTCCAACGAGGCTAATAAATTTAAGAAGATCGTACCTATAAGCTTTAATTGTTGATTGAGAACATCCTTCTTCAATTTCTTTCGTAATGAGAAATTCTTCAATAAAATTAGAAACTTTATAATTTTCCTCCATAATTTTTATATTATCGTGATAATACTTAATATCTTATAATATCTAGGTGATATTGATAAATAAAAAGGAAAAAAAAAAATGAAATTAATTTGATTCTTTTTTACTTAATGTGTTAAAAAAAAGCAATATTTTTATCATAATACAATAAAAGTTTATAAAAAAGAGTATCTATATTATTTATAATTATCAAGTTGTTTTAATTTTTAGATTTAATGGGATATTATTTGGTTTTCTAATTTAATTTTCAGAATAATTAAAGGATAAGGAAATTATAAGGAATAACGCTTACAATTTAATAAAGCAACTACATGTAAAAGAAAATTATTAGAATTATAAAAAAAATGAACGAATTGCAATTTAAATTGAAAAAAAAAATCGACTCAATTAAGTTCATAATAATTGGAGTTATTTTTTGCTTTTTTTTTTATATATTTGAAGTTTTAGCTGATTTGCATGGAATAACAATGGATATTTTGGTTATAAGTCTAATATTAATCTTTAGTATATATTTTCAGAATGTAATGATTAAAAGAAAAAAAATGGAACAAGAATCAAAAGAATCTGAGAAGAAATTACGCGATGCTTACGAACTGGGTCTTTTTTACAAGGATTTATTCGCTCACGATATGAATAACATACTTCAAAATATTAAAATGTCAGCAGAATACTATTTTTTGTTTCGAAACGATCCTGAAAAATTGAAAGATCTGGATGATGGTAGTATAACAGAAGTGATTAAGAAACACATTAAAAGGGGAGCAAACTTGATCTCAAATGTTCAGAAATTGTCGAAGTTGGAAGAAACTAGTATTGTAGCGCAACCAACAGAAGCATTTAGCATCTTAAATAAGGCGATTGAACTTGTGAATAATAGATACCAAAATAAAAATGTGAATGTAGAAATTGATGCTTTCTGTAAAGAATATTTTATCAAGGGAAACGAACTCTTATCGGATCTTGCTGAAAACATTTTAAACAATGCTATGAAATATAACGATAGCGAATTGGTTGAAATCCTCGTCAAAACTTCAGAAATACAAAAAAATGATATAACATATTTTAAAGTTGAGTTTATTGATAACGGTATGGGAATATCAGACGAAAGAAAGACAATTATTTTCAAGAGAGGGCAAAAAAAGGACATTACTATTCGAGGAATGGGAATAGGATTATCGTTAGTAAAGAAAATAATTGAGGGTTATGAAGGAGAGATATGGGTCGAAAATAGAATTCAAGGAGATCATTCGAAAGGAAGTAATTTTGTCGTTTTGTTGCCAAAATCAACAGCGTGAAATAGAAATAAAGAAAATCAATCGTTTTATAGTTTTCCTTATAATTTAACGAAAACTACTGTTTTTTTAATTGCCGAACATATTTATTTGCATTTATCCCGGCCAACGAACCCTCTGCTGCTGCGAACACTACTTGAAATAAACCTCCGGTAACATCACCTGCGGCATAAACTCCTTTAACATTAGTTTGTTGTTCGCTGTCTATTTTTATATTGCCTTTTTCGTCTAATTCAATACCAGCTCTTTTAAAAATCGTGTTTGAGGGCACATGAGATAAAATAAACAAACAATTTAATTCATGAGTAATTATTTCGTTAGGTTTATTCGGATCAGTTGATTTACAAACAATTTTCTGGATAATACCTTGATTATCTCCAATAATTTCAATAATTTGAGTTTTATCAAAAATTTCAATTTTTTTTTTCTTAACATCGTTAAGTTTTTCAGGTAATTCGTTAATTCCAACGTTAGTTATTAGCTTAACAATGCAACCCATTTGTTGCAATATTAATGCGTCTTCTAAAACTTCTTCGTCCGAACCATAAAGAAAAACTGTCTTTTCCTTATATAAAGGCCCATCGCATAAGGCACAGTATGAAACGCCAAAGCCGATTAATGCTTCCTCACCAGTTATTCTTTCTTTTCTTTGCCCACCTCCCGTAGCAATAATAACGACATCAGCAGTAATGTTAGCTGTTCTTGTTGAAATCATGTTTTTTCCCATCCCAACCATTAGAGAGATTACATCACCTGGAATGATCCTTACAGTTTTATATTCTTTAAGTTGGTTCTTAAAGTTTTTTAAAAGTTGAACTCCTTCCATTTTTTCCGTTCCAGGATAATTCCAAATTTCTTTAGCTCGTTTAAGAGCTGATGGCTCTTTTCCATCAAGAATTATCGCATCTCTTTCAGACCTTCCGCAATATATGCCTGCGCTTAATCCTGCTGGTCCCGCGCCAATTACCAATATTTCACAAAAAAATTCATCCATTTTTTCCATCCAAACTTTTTTTCATTAAATCATTCTCTAATTTAATCAAATAGTTATCTTTTAAAAATTTTTCATTGTTTTTGAAAAAAATAATTTAAGAAAATTTAAGAAAATTTAAGAAAATTTATGATAATTGCCACAGAACAATTGGAAAACTAAAAGTAAGAATTATTAGTGAGATAAATAAAGTCAGCCTAAATCGAACTCTCCATTTATATTCTTTAATCGTTCCTAAAAACATCAACATGATTAAACTTACAAACAGTAATTGGGCCGTTTGAAATCCCTGCCAAAAAAGAAGATAAATTTGTAGTATTAAAGGTTCATTCGAAGCATCTTTTCCTTCTATCCAGAACCAATTGTTTAACATTTGCATTAAATATTCAGGAAAAATGAAATAGGGAATGCAAATAATAATTAGTGGAAGGATGTAATAAATAAGATCTTTAATTTTTATTTTTTTCATTATCAGTAATACAAAAGGAAACGCAATTACAATAATTTTATAACAAGCTAGCGTAAATAATAATCCCGCAAGTATTTTTTTTTCTTTTTTTAATGCCAAAAATGATTCAAATAATAATAATTGTATGAGCCAATTTGTATTATTGAGGTAACCATCAACAAAATAACCCAAACCGCTTAATATGAAATAATATACAATGCCTACGTGATTTTGGGAAAGTTTATAAACATTTTTGCCAATATATATGGCAGTAATCATTCTAAATGCGTCCCAAATGTAAACACCTATTTCTAATGGAATTATATAAATCGGATAAAAAATGAAGTTCCAATAATAAAGATAAATCGCTCGAAAACCTTTAATTGAGCTAGATGAGTAATAATTAATCAAGCCATTATTTGTCCAATCTCGTAAAGTAATGAAATCAATATCCCTAAAAACGGTAAAAAAAGGAATTTCGAAAAAATAAAAAAATATTCTTAAAAATATAAGAATGATTGTCATTAATATAATAGAATGAGTGTAATATTTATAATAAGGAAAAACTAAATTCTCCCTGTATTTATTATCGTC
>JAUWRB010000097.1 GCA_030610785.1 Promethearchaeota archaeon
TTAATTATTGTCTCTATACATGTTTAAGTATTTAAAAAATATTTATAATTTAATAATGAGAAATTAGATAATCAATAATATTTCATCATTCTACCGTAGGGACTACGGAAAGTTAAGCTTTTGGAGAGAGTGTAAGACTGGCGTAAAATCAGCAGTTCTTGATGAAGAAAGAATCCACCTGCTTTAGCTGATGGTAGTTCAATATACGACAAATTCAAATTCATTTAAAGATTATATAATTATATAATAACTTTAGAAGTTGCTCTTGAAAATACTAAAAGATTTATTGCTAAAATGAAAGGTTTAGATATTGAGCTAAGTGGAAGACCTTTAATTGATTATCTGGATTTTACAATAGTAAATACTGATAAAAATCCTGAATATTATATTTTAGAGGTTGAATTTATTTCAAATCTTTACAGTCCTAATCATGTATCTTTTAGGGTTGATGTAAATAAAGACACAGGAAATGTAGATGATATTAAGCGAATTAAAGAAGAATAAAGTTATCAAATTGAAATTAAAAATCTACTAATTAAAAAAAAATTATGGCGCTTTAAAAATGGATGTGAAAATCCTTAACATCTATAATAATAGCCCTTTAATAGGTACTAAATTAAAAGGCAATCACGGGCAGAGCTTTTATTTGGAATTTGAAAACGAAAGAATTCTTTTCGATACCGGTCGTAAAGGAGAGCTTTTATTACATAATATGAGCGAATTAGGCGTTCTTCCAAATGAAATAAATAAAATAATTTTTTCTCACGGGCACAACGACCACACGGGAGGGCTAATTTCTCTATTAAGAAAGCGAACGGTCGAGGAAAAAATTCTTGTTGTTGCTCATCCTGCGTTTCAAGAACGTAAATCCTTAAAAATTTTAGGAATCCGGGTTTTAAATATAGGACTTCCAAAAATTAATCCCGAGTTAGAAAAAAAAGTGTCATTTTCTCTAACAAATGAGCTTTTTGAAGTTAATCCTTATTTGTTTTTCACAGGAGAAATTAAAAATCGCCCCGAGAAAGATGGAACGAGTAAACTTTACGTGCGTTTTTATAAAGGAAAATGGGAGAAAGATCCTTTAATTGACGATATATCCTTAGTATTAAAAGCAAGAGATGGTCTCGTTTTAATTTGCGGTTGCTGCCACGCTGGGTTATTAAATACTTGTGCTTATATTTCCGAGTTATTTAATGAGAAGATTTCAGCAATTATTGGAGGCACACACATGATGTCTTATTCAAAAAAAGAAGTAGAGCACGTTGCAGATGTCCTCGAAAAGAAATATGAAACGCCTAAATTATTTTTAAATCATTGTACAGGAAAAAAAAAAATTAAGCAATTAGAAATTCGATTTGGTCCTGAACTTGTCAAACCTTGTTTAGTAGGAACTGAATTATTTTTTAAATGTTGAAAAAACCTTTTTAAACTTTGTTTGAGCCTAATATCTCCCTTGCTTCATCGATAGTAGCATGAAACTTCATGATATGAGCGTGAATTTCATTTAATTTATTTAATGCTTTAGCAATAGCCTTTCTAACTGCTTCAGTTTGCCACTTTTTGCCCTCTCCTTTTACTTGCATGTTAAAGTCTGCCTTTTCAATTAGAGTTGAGTATATCTTACTTCCAAAAGATTAGATATTATTTACAAAAAATTTATAGAATGAACAAAAAAAAAAATAGTTACTCATTTTAATTAAATAAATTTTTAACAAATTCTCCAATTTTATTTACCGCTTCTCTTGCTTCGGGTAAATCTTGCAATCCAAAACCTTGCCAAACATGAATCATTTCATCCCATTCTTGTAATATAGCATCAACACCAGCAGCTTTAGCTCTTTCAACAAAACGCGTGGAATGATCATAAAGCATTTCAATCTTACTTACTTGAACTAATATTGGGGGTAATCCTTTTAAATCTGCGTGGACAGGAGATATATAAGGATCATAAGGATCTGCTCCTGCTAAATAGGCAGATATCCACCAGAAGAGTCCGACATCTGCTAAAATTGGATCTGTTGCAGCATTTGTAGTAATAGTTTTACTCTCAGTAGTATAATCAATTCCAGGTGAAAGGGCGATAGCACCAGCAGGTAATGAAATTCCCTCATCCCGCAATTTTAAGAGAGTTGCTAATGTTTGATTGCCACCTGCGGAATCTCCGCCAATAACAATATTTTCGGGTTTAATGCCCTTTGAAAGAAGCCATTTATATGAAGAAACGCAATCTTCCAAACCTGCAGGATACGGGTGTTCCGGAGCGAGACGATAATCCACGCTTAATACACGCATGTTAGTAACTTCTCCTAATGCAACTGTTAATATTCTATGAGATTTAGGAGACATTAAAATTTGACCTCCGCCATGAAAGTACAGTAAAACATGTTCTTCTATAGCATTGGGCACAATTTGCCACTCCGCAGGGATGCCGTTAATATCAACAGACTCTACTTTTACATCATCAGGAATTGGATTCTTCTTCAAGTCATAATCTGCCATATAATCTGTAGCATATCTAAATAATTTTGCTAAGAAGAGCATTTCTTCATCAGTCATGAAACCATATAAATCATCTATAGAAGCTTCAATATTAGATATCTTTTGAAAAAAATCTTCATTTCCTTTTGTTATTTTCTTCATGATTTCCGGCAAATTCCGACCCTTGTTCTCTTCAAGGCTAATAAACGCAATAGCACCTTTCATTTGAATCTTTTCACTCTTATCCATTAATTTAAGGATGTCAGGACGAATTTTTGTTCTATCTAAAATTGTCATTTTCAATTAGCATGTCAATTGTTTTTTTAATAAATTATAAGATCAAATTTTTACTATTATACATTATTATTTAAATATTACTTTTAAGAATCCTAAAATGGAAAGAATTATCTCTTTTTTAAGCCTAATATCTCCCTTGTTTCATCGACAGTAGCAGGTTCTCTTCCAATGGCCCTCGCGAATTGAGCCATTCTTTTTACCAGTTGCGCGTTGCTTTTTACGAGTTCTCCCTTCTGGTAATAAATAGTGTCTTCTAATCCGGTTCTTATATTACCGCCCATCGACATTGCAATAAGCGTTGTTCGCAAATTGAATTTTCCAACTGCAACAACTTGCCAGGTTGATTTTTTTGGTAGGTGGTCAATCATTAGTAATAGATTATCTACCGTAGCGGGAGCGCCTCCCTTAATTCCCATGACGAGGCTAAAATGTAATGGGGGTTCAAGCACTTTCTTATCGACAAGATCTTGTATATTTGCAATGTGCCCCGAATCGTAAACTTCGATTTCGATACCAAAACCTTTTTCTTTGCATTTTTTAACGTATTTTATATTAAAATTCATTGGATTGTCAAAAGTAGAACTCCCATAAGGCGTTCTGAATTCGAAAGTACCCGCATTGATCGTGTGCATATCAGGTAAAGGATTAATGTTAATGAGATTCAGTCTCTCTTTAAGCGTTGGCATCACAATAGCTTGACCGTATTTCTTACCTTTTCGAGACACTTTTACTCCATATGCTATGCGGGCTCCTATTCCGTTACCGATTTGTATTAGAATGGGGCATTTCTCTTTAATCAATTTTACGGCTTTACCATAAACATTTAAATCGGGCGTATTTTGACCATCTTCACCGCGAACGTGAAGATGTAATATTGAGGCACCCGCATTATAACATTCCAAGGCATCTTGAGCTTGCTCTTCTGGAGTTATTGGTAAAGCGGGGTTTGCCCATTTACCGTGTATGCCACCAGTAATGGCAGCTGTTATTATTACTTTTTCGTCAGATAGAAGATTTGGTTTCATTTTTACTATATCTCGTTTATTTTATTAAATTATTATTCTTATATTTGTTATTACTTGTTATTTATAGATTGTTTTATTTATATTTTTTTATTGAATACTGCCTCTCATGTCTATCCGTTTTCATTTCAAAATTTTTTTTTAATAGAATTAATTAATCTATATCTACTTCAAAGAAATTGAAAAAATGAGTAATGAATAAAAAAAAATGGCAGACGTTAATTATATTTTCCTTTTATCTCTAACTATAATTGTAATTGGTTATATTGTTAAAAAACTGAATATAATCACGGAAGAAAATGGTAAGGTCATTGCTAAAATAATATTTAATATTACTTTACCTGCTGTAATTCTAAAAATAACCAGTGTTATTGAATTTGATCCAGCATTAATATTTTTACCATTAATCTCGATATCCTTTAGCTTAATAATGGCAATTATCGGCATGATTATTTTTAGAAATTATTCAAAAAATACAAAAGGACTAATGTTAATGTCAATAATAGGATTCAACATTGCAAATTTTGCCTTCCCATTAATTGAAGGGATTTACGGCGAGGAAGGTCTTCAATATATTGCGTTGGTTGATGCTGGAAATGCTTTTAGTATATTTGTGGTTTGCTATATAGTCGCTTCAATTTTTTCTCCAATAATTCAAGCTGAAGATAAAAAAAAAATAGATATAAAATATATTGCAAAACGATTAATAACATCTGCTCCATTAATGAGTTATGTCATTGCCCTTTCTATAAACTTTTCAGGTTTAGACATGCCAATTTTCGTAATTGATTTATTAGATATCTTAGCAAGAGCAAATACTGCTTTAATTCTACTCTTATTAGGTATTTATCTTAGTTTTAAATTTGAAAAAAAAGAATGGAATATTATTTTAAAAGTACTCGTAATTCGCTATTCATTTGGAATAACCATTGGTTTATTATTGTTTTTCTTTTTACCGGCCAACCAATTTAATCAACTTTTCAGGGTTATAATAGCTGTTTCGCTAATCTTACCAATTGGGATGGCAGTTATTCCGTTTTCAGTAGAATTCGAATATGACGAGAAATTAATAAGCATGATAGTAAATTTATCAATTATCATGAGTTTTATTTTATCATGGTTTTTCATATTATTGTTAAGTTGATGAAAAAACCGAAAAAAACCCCCGAAAATAATAAATAATCGAGTTTAAATTGCGAAAAAAGAAAAATTAATTGTTATATTTAAGTAAAAACTCGATTAATTCACGATCCTTTACTAGTATCTTATATAATCCTTTTGTCACTTTATTTTTCATGTTTCTTGTCAGTTCCTTCGCGTCCCAATCGTTTCCTTTTATCTCAGCTCTAATTATAGGTAAAAGTTCACGAATCAACATTTCTTTGATATATCTTCCTTTATATCGTCTTTTAGATATATCGCTCGCGAGAAATAAGAAAATAGGTGAGATTTTCATGGGAGAGATTGGTTCGGGATTTATTTGACCAAGAGCCATGTTATCTTGTACAATCTTAGTATCTATCGCTCCGGGCATTATCACATTTACTCTTATATCATGGGAGTTTAATTCAGCTTGCATGCACTTCCCCATAACGGCAATTCCTGCCTTAGTAGTAGAATAAGCCACTTTCTTTGGATTGAAAAACATCGTACCTTGAACGGACGAGCTCATTATTATATTTCCGCTTCTTTGTTCGATCATTTTTGGAAGAATTAATTTACTAAGGGCGTAAGGAGTAATTAGATTTAAATAAAATAATTTAACAGCCTTTTCTAAGGGGTATTCAACAACCGTAGAATGATGACTAATGCCTGCGTTATTAACGAGAATATCGCATCTTTTAAAACATTTATAATATTGAGATACGCATTCCTTCACACCATCAATGTTAGATAAATCTACAGGTATGGAAATGCTCTTTACACCATAATCTTTAATCTCTTCTGCCGTTTGATCAACTTCATTCTTTTCAAGAGCCATAACGGCAACATTAGCGCCATTCTTTGCGAATTCAAGCGCAACAGCCCTCCCGATTCCACGGCCCCCACCAGTTATTAAAGCAAATTTTCCTTCTAAATACTTCAAAAAATCTTCCTCTTTTTAATGCTTTAAGCAATAAAATAATTAAAATATATAAATAAAATAAAATGAAAAAAATTATCTCTTTTTTTTCCTTCGATAAGTATAGAAACCCTTTCCCGCCTTCAGTCCGAGCTCCCCCTTGTCAACCAGTTCCTTAAGTGCTTGAGGAGGTTTATCCTTAGGATCACCACTATCATTATAGTACGACATCTCTATGTCATATACAACATCCAAACCAACTCCATCCATCATTGTAAAAGGCCCCAAGCTCATTCCAGAAAAAATCTTCCAAGCTTTATCAACAACTTCAAAATCTGCGTGACCACCCGCCCAAATTTTAAGGCATTCTTTCTTCACTGCGTGCCATATTCTATTAAATACAAATCCCAAGCATTCTTTTTTTACAACGAGCGGAACGCATTCAATTTTTTCGATCCAATCTTTTCCCTTCTCGAAAGTTTCGTTGCTTGTTTTAGTTCCTCTCATTATGTCTACCATATTTCTTAGGGGGATTGGCATGTAAAAGTGGATATTTAGCAAATTTTCTTTTCGCTCAACGGCATCCTCAATTTTTGAGACAGGTATGGAGGAGCTATTTGTGGCAATAACAACGTTTGGGGGGGCTGCTTTTTCGATCTGAGAAAAAACTTCTTTTTTTATTTCCAAGTTCTCTGGAACAGCCTCAATAACGAGATCTGCGCTTTTTACTACTTCAGAAAGTTTATTATGATAATTAATTGTTCCTAATGCTTCTTTATTTTTACTTCTTTTAATGATACCATCAATATATTTTTTTGCTTGCTCTAGTGCTTCAGAACTCACATCATAGAGCGCTAAATTAAAACCATAATTTATTGCTCGGCCAATGATCTGTCTTCCCATTATCCCCGCCCCAATTATGCTCACATTCTTTATTTCATTAGACATTTTTTATTACCTATCCATTTTTTTTATTAATATTTTATATCTTAATTTTATTAATATTACATGCTTATTATTTCTTTTATTGTATTTAAAAAACGATCGTTTTCTATTTTAGAACTTATAGTTACTCTAAAATATTCTGAACTTAAAGAATAATTAGTTAAATTAGAGATAAAAATACCTTGTTCTGAAAGTTTTTGAGACATGTCGCGAGTTTTAGTTTTCATTAAAAGAAAATTAGTGAAACTTGGATAGACCGTAATCCCCATCTTTGAAACCACACTTATTACTCTTTTTTTTTCTTGTTCAATTTCTTCAATAAATTTTGTCATGTAACCCTTGTTTTTTAAAGCGTGAATCGCAGCAATAACGCCGGGATATGCGAGCATTATATCAAGACCAGAAAATTTTTTTTTAATTATCTCTCCTGCAATTAAATATCCAATTCCTGAACCTGCTAATCCAAAAGACTTACTAAATGTTCTTAAAACAGCCAGATTTGGATAATCCTTTATTAAATGTGAACAAGTGGTTTTAGAAAATTCGAAATAAGCCTCGTCAATTAATAAAATCACGTTCTCATTTTCCAAGAGCGTTTTTACATCTTTTTTATTTAAAAGCAAGCTTCCCGTGGGATTATTTGGATTATCTACTACTATCAATGTAGGTGTATTAATCTCGTTAAATAAAGGTTCCAAAGGAAGTTTAAATTCAGGGTCTTTTAATCTTATTTTTAATAATGGAGAAGAAGTCTTTTGAGCTGTATTTGAAATCAAAAAAAAAGATGGATCCGCAATAATAATCTGTCTTTTTTTTGAAAAGAGATAAATGAATTCTTTAAGCAAAATATCCGACCCCGAGCTTAAAATTATTGAATCTTGAGGGGCATTCGTGTAATCGTATAGTAAATCGATTAACTTATTTACTTCATTTTGGGGCGTGTAGCGATTTATTTTTTCTATACATTGCTTTACGGCATTAATAACCTCCTTAGGAGGAGGTCGGGGCATTTCATTTTTATCTAAATTTACGAACATGATTTTTATCCTTATTTGATCAAAAGAAAACCATATCCTCTATTTAGGGCATGGATGATTTTTGCTATAAATAAATTTTTAATTAATATCAGTATATACGTTTAAATACATTAAATATTACTAAAAAATTAGTCCATGACACGTGATCATCGTAAAAAAAAGGGATACCATTTATTTGAAATACTTATTTCTCTTGAACAATTAAATGCTTTTGAACTAGTTTGATTAGGTAAACAATAAAAAAAAATTTTATAATTTTATTTCATGTTTTAAAACTTTACCTGCCTTAATACCCGTGTGTTTTTTATCCTTGTAACTAATTTGACCATTTACTAAGACATATTCGATTCCATCTGGAGCTTGTCGTGGATTCCATGTATCTCCGGTCATTTTTATCTTATCGTAATCAAAAATTAAAATATCTGCTTGCATTATGGATTTAAGTACGCCTCGATTTATCAAGCCATATCTCTGAGCAACTTGCGATGTTGCTTTTCTTATCGCTTCTTCAAGACTTAGCGTGCCAGTATCTCTTACAAATCTACCAATATAATTTGCATACATGCCATAAAAATGGGCCACATTTACAGAATTAAGAAATTCTTCGGGAATATCCGAACCAATTGTTTTTAATTTCTCTAATGGAAAATCTAAGGAAGGTAATGCTGTCATATCGGTACAGGGCATGCATAGAGGATGAGAAAGATAAACTGGTAAACTCATGTAATTTACGGCTCTATCTTCCTCAATTTGAAGCCATTCTACTTCAGGGTCTTCAATCATCACGTCAAAAACTATATCCAGGGCGTCCTTTTTTAGTTGAGTAGAGAGTTCACCAATAGTTTTATTAAGATATTTTTCATTCATACATATTGTAATTTTAAATCGATTCATCCAATAAGGATCTGCTTTCGTGTGAACCATTCCTAACTTTAGATATCCATCGATATGGAGTTTCTTTATTTTTTCTCGAAAGTCTTCTTTTTTTAGTTGTTCTATGAATTCTTCTTTTTTTAATTCACGGAGCCATTTTAATTTTTGAAGGCGAGTTAAAATAAATTCATTAACCAATAAATTAGATGGAGCGATGCTAGTATCAGAAACGATAACATCAAATGTAATATCCACCCCTTCTTCTTTTGCCTTATCAATGTTCCATAAAGTTGCTTTCGCTGTAGCCTCGTCTAGAAAATCAGGATGAGGTTGAGAAATAGGATACATGGTGTAAATGTGTGAAATGTTTACCGGAATATTTGCTTTTTTTCCAATTTCGATAGCTTCCATTAATCCCCGGTATTTTCCAACCCATGCCTCTTCTATTTCGCCATGAAAGACACCATAACCATATAGATTAGGATCTTTTATTGCCCATTGACTATGACAATGTCTTAGATGCGATGTATAGATTCCACCATATTGTTTTACTATTTTTGCTAATTCTATTACTTCTTCTGTATTGGCGTATTCACCCGGGTCATAATCCAAGCCAGTTGATAAACCAAATGCTCCGCTTTGCATTCCCTCTTCTATTAACACTTTCATTTCTTCAATTTCGTTGGCATTAGCATGTCTTTTAAAATCATCACCCATTACAGCAATTCTAACCGTATTATGTCCAATAAGCGGAGCATAATTAATTGATATTCCTCTTCGTTCCACTTTTGATAACCATTTACCAAATTTAAGATCTTTTATAGGTTTATCAGAAAAGAAATTATCAAATTCTATTTTTTTATTTTTCTTTTTAGGAGCTTGACTTAAACCACAGTTTCCTCCAATGGCAGTCGTAATCCCTTGCATTATAAAATTATAACATAATGGGAGTATTAACATTGTCATATCTGCATGATCATGAGGGTCAATAAACCCGGGACAAGTTACAAGACCAGTACCATTTATTGTTATTTCTGCGCTTTCTTCTATTTTTCCAATTTCAACGATTTTAGATTCTTTAATTGCAATATCTCCCATGAAGGGAGGTTCTCCAGTGCCATCAACAATCTTTGTATTTTTTATTATAATATCGTTCATTTCTTCTTTCTATTTGTATTTTTTTTTTTTATATTATTTATTTATTTAAAAACCAATAATTAATTAATTTAATCAATGTTAAAGGAAAAACTCAAATTATGAAATAAAAGTATATTCCAAGTACTTTTATTTGCAGTTATTCATACTTTAACTAATTACATTGCCGGTGATCCTGGAGTAATCACACAATCCTCGGAGGCTCTATTTGGAATTCGACTTTTGATCGGATTAATTCCTGGGATTTTATATGTAATAGTAGCGCTCATAATGTGGAAAATTTACAGCATAACTCTTGAAAAAGAAAAATTACTCAATCTCCAATTGGATGAACTCAATTTATAACTATAACTTTTTTTTTACTACTCTCTGTAAATAGGAATAAGGTAATCACTCAATTTAAAACTCAAGTTTTAACGCTAAAGAAATTAACACTCTATCTCTATAATTAATTCTTCTTTATAACCGATTAGAACCTTTCCAAAACCTTTTAACATGTTATCTACTTCACTATCGCCTGTATCAACTCTTAAACACTTCAATTCTTTCATTTTATCTTCAGTAGAAATAATTATCACGTTTTTCTTTCTAACACTTCTAAGAACTTTTGGTGTGAATTGTTTATTTCCCCGTCCAAATATAAACCCTTGACCGCCGATTGGTGAAACGATGATTTTAGCTTTTTTATACTTATTTAATAAGTCTAAAATGCCTTTTTCGTTAATATCTTTTCCTACAAGTTTTTTATTAATAATTGCGTCAATTCCAAGTAAAGCTTTGGAGAGATCAAGTCTATCTGAAATCGTTTTAACAGTTGTACCAGGACCTAATAAATATAGAGTATCTTTTTTCATGGTTTCAATAATTTGTTTAGCGATCTCGTTTTTATTTTCCTCTGCAGTTCTACCTATTTTTGAGCTTTGTTTTCCTGCTTGAATTAATCTTTCGACTTTTGGCACTTTAAGATAACCGTATAATCTCGAGTTTAATACTCCCTTTCTAAAAGAATCTTCGTTAATATCAAGAACTTCTTTTTCTACTATATCTGTTCCTTTTAAAAAAGCGTCTACCATTTTTGCTGCAGCTATTGGATTTACCGCAAAAACAGAACTAAACATTTTCACTCCCGCTGGAATCGCTACAACGGGCTTATTTAAACCAATTGCGTCATAGATGTCCCTTGCTGTTCCATCACCGCCGCAAAAGATTAATAGCTCAATCTCCTCTTTTAACATCATTTTAGCAATTTGTTTTGTATCAGATGATGTTGTTGTTTTATGACCGATTTCTCCGATAACCTTGTAAGAAAACTCCGTATCTTTAACGAAATCTT
>JAUWRB010000047.1 GCA_030610785.1 Promethearchaeota archaeon
TAAATAAAGAAAAAAAGCCGCTATTTGAGGAAGCTACGGTAATTATCGTAATTGCATGCGAGGAAGGTATAGAATGTGTTGAAGAAGTCTTTAAAGATAAAAAGATAATAAAAGCATTCAAAACTTTAGGAGTTGGAAATATTTCTGAAAAAAGGGGTAATTTACTTACAAATCCTTATGACGATGTTGACTTAGAACCTAAATTTGAAGGAATTCCTCTAAATGATGTAGCTAAAAAATTAGGTCTATATTATTCATTCTTTGATGCAGATGTAGAAGAAATTCCAGAAGACGGGTTAGTTGAAATAACCATTAACGGTAAAATATTTAAGTGCAAAGAGGGTGAAAATCTTTTAGTGGCATGTGAAGCACTTGGTTTTAAAATCCCACATTTATGCTTTAAAGAATGCTTAAGTTCTGTAGGTGCATGTCGTCTTTGTTTAGTAAAAATTGAAGGAATGCGCGGTCTTGTATCTTCGTGTACTACGAATGTAAGAGAAGGAATGGTCATAATTACTGATGACAATCAGCTCTATAAATATCGCAAAATGATTTTAGAGTTAATATTAGCGTCTCATGAACATAACTGTCTTTTCTGTCCGAATAATAATAACAATTGCGAATTGCAAGATTTAATCTATCAATTTGGAATAGATAATATTCGATATAAAGTTAATAAAGATATCTTACCACTCGATATTTCCAGCGATGCCTTTATAATAGACCCAAATAAATGTATACTTTGTGGAAGATGTATTCGTATATGTGAAGAGGTTGCGGGAATACACAATTTTGGGTTCGCGAATCGTGGGCAAAAAACTATACTTTGTGCGGGATTAAATCAAGATTTAGGTAAGACTGACTGTGTTACTTGTTTAGCTTGTGTATATGCATGTCCCACTGGTGCGTTATATGAATCAATGTTCCATTATGTAGGAGAAGAATGGAAACCAACCAAAATTTATGGGAATTATAAAAAATAATTAATTCAATTTAGATTTTTTTTTCATTTTTTTTTTTTTAAAATCATCAAACTATCATCCTACGAGGATCTTCGGCCCCCAGCTCTAAAAGAATAAAAAAGCTTATATGAGGATGACCGACTTTGTCGGGTAAGATTTTTATACCTTTATTTGCATCCTATTATTAGTAAAAAGAGAGATTTAAAATCTTCAAATATTATTTGTATTATTTGAAATGTGCAACAATTTATATAAAAAATCATTTTTCAAATTAAGTTGTTTTTTTTGGAGGTTATTATTATGATGGAAGAAATTGAAAATATAAAAAAAAAATTAGATTCGATTGAAACTAAATTAGATTTTGTTGTTAATCTTTTAAAAAATCCGAGTTTCTCAAATTTAGTAATAGAAAAGAAGCTGGAGGAAAAAAACCAACAAAAAAAATATACATCCTATGAAATGTATCAGAGAAAAAAAAGATGGGTAAAAGATTCTTTCCTTAAACCTGTTAAAAAATCTAAAAGAATTCAAGATACAAATGGAGAAAAAGAAATTAAGTCCTTTAGAGGTGCTAAGATATTAAAATCTGAAGCAGAGATTTTAGAAAAACTTGAAATTTTTATTAATAAAAAATTTAAATATATTCATGATGATACTTACAACCCTCAAATGGGCTTTCGCGTAGTAAAAAAACGAGTCATCGAATTAGGTTTGAATGAAGTTGGTCTAATTAATTTACCAGAATTTATACAAGGCTTAGAATGGCTTCAAATTCTTATATTAAGTGGAAACAATTTTTCTACACTTCCAGATTCGATTGGAAATCTTAAATCCCTTCAAGAACTTTATTTGGAACATAATGTGCTATTATCTCTTCCAAAATCAATAGGAAATCTAAAAAACTTGGAATTTTTGAATTTAGATTATAATAAGTTAAGGGCACTCCCCCAGACAATAACGAACTTATTATCATTAAAAAATTTGCGATTAAATAAAAACATGTTAGAAGCACTTCCAGAAACAATAGGTAATCTTAAAAATCTCCAAGAACTTTATTTAAACGATAATACGCTTTTAGCATTACCTGAATCTATACTTAATTTAGCAAATCTCGAAGTGTTAGCTTTAAGAAATAATAAACTTCTTTCATTGCCAGATTCAATAGGTAAATTAATATCACTGGAATCACTAGATTTAGTTGATAATAAATTAACTAAACTCCCTATTTCTCTGAAAGATTTACCACATATACAATACATGTTTATAAAAGAAAATCCACTCGATTTATCGGAGAATTCATTGTCAAAAGATATTATTGATTATTTATTAAAAATAGGGGTAAGAATTTAATATGTATAACGGACTTTTGGAAGGATTGGATGTCCTTTCTTGTGAACTGCTCTCCCTACAACGGCCTCACTACCTTCAAGAACCATCTCAGAAATAGTAGGATGTGAATGAATTGTTTCGCCTATGTCATGTACAGTTAATCCGTGTTTCATTGCCAAAGAAATTTCTGAAATTAATTCAGGAGCTCCAGTACCAATGCAAGATGCACCAATGATTCTATAATCTTTTTTGTCGGCAAGAATCATTATAAAACCTTCCTCTTCACCCATACATTTGGCTTTACCAAGAGCCGAAAAAGGGAACATCCCCATTAATACATCAATCCCTTTTTCCTTTGCTTGCTTTCTTCTTAATCCTACTGACCCGATATTGGGGGAAGTAAAGATAGTCGCTGGAAGTACATCGTAATCAATCGTAGTTGAGTTAACAGGAAAATTTCCTATACTGGCTAAAGCATTTGCTACTGCTACATTTCCTTCGTGACTTGCTACATGAGCGAGCA
The DNA here is from genome assembly GCA_030610785.1 of Promethearchaeota archaeon. Taxonomy (GTDB): domain Archaea; phylum Asgardarchaeota; class Lokiarchaeia; order Sigyniarchaeales; family SOKP01; genus JAUWRB01. The sequence continues at coordinate 2,815 of JAUWRB010000047.1, forward strand.
TTACACCACCAATAACATCTCCAATTGCGTAGATCCCCTTTACAGCAGTTTCTAAAGTTGAGGGGTTTACTTTTATAGCACCTCTCTCAGTTTCTACTCCAACTTTCTCTAATCCTAAATTATCGGATTCTTTAGCTCTTCCAATTGAGATTAAACATAAATCTGCTTCATATATAAATTTTTCAGCATCCGCTTGTTGGTCTCTTGGGAGATCTGCAGAGCAAGCTATTACTTTCACGCCAACACCCGTATTCTCAACACTTATTACTGCTTGAGAGGTATGGATTACTATTCCCAAAGCATTTAATTTCTTTTGGATCTCTTTAATAATCATAGGTTCTTCAGTAGCAATAGGATTTGGGAGAAATTCAATCATTTCTACCTTACTACCAAAAGTCGCGAAAATATTCGCGAATTCACACCCAATTACTCCAGCTCCAACTATTATTAATTTTTCAGGAACAGTTGTAAAGTTTGGATCAAGAACATCATCGCTTGTTAATATTTTCTCACCATCAATATTAAAAGCAGGTATTAAAGCTGGAGAAGAGCCAGTCGCTAATATTACTCTTTTAGCATTAATAGTTTTATTATTCTCCCCTTGAACTGAAATTTTAAATCCACTGTCAGTATTCCCTCCCAAAATCTTACCATGACCGAAAAAGACATCGTTTTTCCAGCTTTTTTGTAATCCCGCAATACCCTCAACAAGTTCTTCAACTATTTTATTCTTGCGTTTGACTGCCTTAGCAAGATTTGCCTTAAAACCTGATATCTCTATACCGAACCCTTCTGCTTCTTGAATCTGTTCAATTAAATGTGTCGAAGCATACAATGCCTTAGTTGGGATACATCCACGATTTAAGCAAGTTCCACCTAATTTATCCTTTTCTATTAATGCAACTTTTGCACCGTATTGAGCAGCTCTAATAGCTGAGTGATATCCGCCAGGACCTGCTCCAATGACAGCAATATCATATGTTTTTTCACTCATTTTCTTCTCATTTTTTTTTATAGTATTTAATTTGTAATTCTAATAATCAAACATAATAATTTAGTAAATATTAAGTTTAATTAAATAGATTTATTTTTTTTTAAACTTAGTAAATACTTATAATTACTTAGTTTTTTGATCAATATTATTAATCTTCAAAATTAATTTATTATTAAATTATTTTCCATTTTCAAGAAAAAAATGAAATAAATATGTTTTAAATTACATTCTATCATGGTCTCTTATCAATTACGGCGTATAAATGATCCTATTATCCATTAACACGAAAAATCAAACATATAGCAGAATTCTAAATCAAGAAACACTAATTTTTTACACGAGGTCGGGCGGAGGTTTAGATTTAATTAACCCTAATAATCTCTAAGTTTTAATAGCTCTATATTGAAATTACTTTTAGTTATGTATATTTTAAAGTTTTGAATATATAATTTTTAATTAATAATTTAGCAAATATTAAGTTTAATTAAATAGATTTATTTATTTTAAATTTTAAATTTAAATAAAAATGTGTAGTACTTGTTCGTTAAAAATACCTCTCAATTACTTATAAATGATTTAAATGACCTTCAATTAAAATTAAGGAAAATTGGTTTAATTACTCTCGAAAAAGCGCTTAATGAAGTTAGACCTAAAAATTTAATAGAAAAAACGGTTAAAATAAAAAAAAACAAATTAATTATAAAAAACGATATTTACGACCTTAAGAAATATAAAAAGATCCTAATTCTTGGAGGGGGCAAATGCACGGCAGAAATGGCGCGCTCGCTCGAAAATATATTAAAAAATTCGAACGACATCCTTTACGAAGGAGTTATTAATATCCTTGAAGGTTTAGATATTAGTAACATGGATTCAGAAAGTAATATCAAGTTTATATTCGCTTCGCATCCCGTTCCAAACGAGATGGGCTTAAAAGGAACTAAAGCCATGATGAACCTTGTTGAAAATACTGATAAAAAAGATCTTGTAATTTTTTTAATTTCTGGAGGTGGTTCTGCTCTATTACCATTACCCAAACAAGGCATAACATTAAAAGAACTGCAAGAGACTAATTCGTTACTCCTAGCATCAGGCGCTACAATCCACGAAATAAATACAATTAGAAAACATTTATCCGATTTTAAAGGGGGTAATCTTGCAAAAAAATTATATAATTCGAGTGGAGCTACTTTAATATCGTTAATTATTTCGGATGTTGTAGGTGATAATTTAGATTCAATAGCTTCCGGACCTACAGTAGCGGATTTAACAACTTTTAAGGAGGCCATTAAAATTTTAAAAAAATACGAAATTTTCAACAAAATTCCCCTCTCTGTGAAAAAACACTTAGAAGAGGGCGTTTCAAACGATAAATTAGAAAATCCAAAAATTAACGATGCATGTTTTAATAATGTTCATAATTATATGATTGGAAGCGTAAATTCAGCCGCTAAAGAAGCGTTATCTTTTTTAAAAAAACAAAATTTCAATGCGGTCTATTTTTCTAACGAAGTGATCGGTGAAGCACAAGATTTTGGAAAAAAACTATATCAAATTATTTCTCAAAATATAAAAGAAATTACTAAAAGAGAAAAGAATAACAAAATAGCATTGATAGGAACGGGAGAATTAACTGTTACGATTAAAGGAAAAGGAATTGGAGGTCGGAATCAAGAAATGTTATTAAGTTTTTTAGACTTTATTAAGGAAAAGAGTTTTGATTATAATTTTTTAATTATTGCTGCTAATTTAGATGGAATCGAAGGGAACAGCAAAGCTATGGGCGCATTAATTGATAATCATGTTTTAAATCAAATAGTAGAAAAAAAAATTGGAATTAAAAAGTATTTAGAAAACAACGACTCAAATAGTTTCTTTAAACTCATAAAAAGTGAAATAGTAACAGGTCCAACAGGATGTAACGTGAATGATTTATTAATTATTTTAATTCAAAAATAAATCACAAATAAGAATTTTAGTAAAAACAAGTATTAAAATGATGATATAATGGGAAAACTTGAAAAAAATAAAAATATTAAAGGACTTGCCACTGGTCCTATAAAAATATGCCCTGTTTGTGGATTTAGTTTTAGAATAGTTGATCCAACAACAGGAAAAAAATTAAAAGCCTGTCCAATGTGTAAACATGAATTTTTCGAACCTAATATTTTTCCTCGAAAATCAAATAATTTCGATAGAAGATTTTTTTAAAACCTATTAATATAAAAATATTTTATAAGATTTTCACATTTGTTTTTCGTTGAAAGATTCATTTTATGAAGAAAAATTTTAAAATCGAAGCATCTCTTTAATCTTTTTATCACAATCATTTGTATGAGGTTTTTAAAAGGACAAGTGTGTAAAAAAGATATTAATACTATAATGTTTTAATTTATTTTATCAACAATAAATTTTTGTTAAATAATTAATAAATTTTAAATTAATTTAAAAAAATAATTAAATGGTAAAAAGATAATGGCGCGAAAGAAAAAAGAAAAAAAACCGAAAGCTGAAACCCAACCAATGGGTTGGGACAAAGAAGACAAAGAAGAAGCGCTTGAGGCTGAAGGTTTAAAGAGAATAGATATGGACGTGGGTCGCGTAGAACTTTTAGATAGAGATACTTCCACACCTTTTATCGAGACCTACGACGAAGAAACTGGAGAGCTGGAAGGTAAAATCCTTTTAAAAGATGGCAATCGAGAAGGCCTTCTTGCTTTAGTGAAAATTATTGAAGAAGTTAATGTAGATCAAGATCATTTCGCTAATTTGAATTCAATTAACTTTTCAGGAAAATTAAATGTGGAAAATCCTAGTAAAGTTGATAGGCTTTGGGATATCGATCTCTCTCTTGATAACATTGGAAGTACGAATTTAAAATCAAGCGAGATAAAGATTCAAGAATTAGGAGTTACTGAAGAAGATAGCATTGATTCACGAGCTTTCAAAATCAAGGGAGAAGTGACAAACCAACTTTTAATAAAAGAATATATCAATACTTTACCTGAGGCTGATAATGTACTAAACTTTTCAGATATAGAAACTGATTTATTAAAGTTAAAAGACAAGACTAGTAAAGCAGGAACTATTACTCAAAAGCCCAAACCAGACGAAGAAGAGGAGGAGGATGAAGATGAGACAATGGGAGATGGAGGCGTTGATATTGATGAATATAGCCTGGAATCGTTTGGTATTTCCATTGATAAGGAAAATACTGTATCATTCGCAATCGCAATGAGAAGCTTATTTGAAAAACCAATTCAGAATTTAAAAATAATCAAAAACATACCCAATGAATTAAAAAATACAATTGTTAGAGACTCTTCGTTAGGAACCGCTCAACTTGAAGGAAATCAACTAATTTGGACGATTGATAAATTAGAACCGGAGACTACGGTTATTCTAAAGTTTTCTTGTGAAATAACGGTCTCTACGATTGATGCCATAAAAACAGGGGCAATTGAAGTTAGTTTTCAAGCAGCCTCTTCCTTTGCAGGAGGTTTAGGGATAGGAAAATTTGATGCGTATACTACAAATAAGTTTTATGTGGATGAGTTAGAAAGAGACGAAGAACCTAATGTTTGGGACTGTAAACTGGTATTTGACAATTCTTCGGAATTTATTGTCGAATTATTTAACGCTGATGTTTACGCTTCTGAAGATGAATCGAAAAAATTCATTGATATTGATCCAAATGATGTTCCAAGATTACCCTCAGGTGCTCAATGGCATTCAATAATGTGGCTATACGAAAGCGAAGATTATCCGTCTTTTAGAAAGAAATTAGAGTTTAGAGTGATGCCCGATTTCCAGACAATGGTAAATGGGACGATCGCTATTTCAGACGTAGAATTGTCAGTAGCAAGCATTACTGGAGAAATGTCTTACGATATTACCCAAGTTCCTACATTTACGGAGAAAGATGTTAATGCCGTACTTAAAATTGAAAATAATGGTTCAGCACCATTAAATGAAGTATCAATAGTACAGCAATATTTCTCAGAAGAATATCAACCTCCTAAAGCCGACGAAATAAAATTAATATGGGATGGTAGTGAAGTTGAATTAGCTTCTAAAGCTGTATCTGTCGAGGATAATTCATTTAAGATCGCTCTCACGGATTTAAAAGATAGTAGTACTGGAATGTTTGAACCAAAATCTATATTGGAGGTTCAATATCCAATTCACGCTGTAAATCCTGCAAAAGACGCAAGATTCGAATCTGAAATCATATATTACGCAAATATTTTTCCAAGAAGTCAAGAGTTAGAATTTAGACCAGAAGTTCCTGTCCTAGAAGCGCTCCACTTGAGAAGAAAATTCAGAATTGGAAAGGAAGTCCAGCCAATTGGAGATCTTGGCAATTACAAGATAATTTTATTAATTGAAAACATTGGCGACATGGCTTTACAGAATCTAACTTTAATGGATAAAGTCCCTGATAGCTTTGAATATGGTAGTTATTCCACGGAACCTGAGATTACCGACGAAGTAGGTCAAGATACTCTCAAATGGGAAATTGAGAAGTTAGAAGAAGGCGAAAAATTAGAAATCTCATATGAAATTACGGGTAAAGGTAAATATAGTCCAAGTGACGCTCAATTAGCGTTATAATTTATATTTTTTTTTTTGTTTTTACTTTTTTTTTATTTTAACAAAATAATTAATTTAATAATTGTTTTTTTTTAATTGTAGGTTAAAATTTTAATTGTAATTGAACTATTTTGTTATTAAAATCCTTAGATTTGAAAGATATCTTTTAAAATGATGATAAGAAAACGTTTTGAAACTAATTGGGTTTTTGAATGTCCTGATGCCGTGTTAACGTGTTCGATTTTGGTGTGTTCAACAACGGCCTCATCTTATTTAGTTTTTGGCGGACACGATAAAAATTTATATTTAATGGACAAGGATTTGACGATTCTTGATGATATTCCTTTCGATGGGTGGTGTAGATGCGTTTTTACGATAGATTTAGATGGAGATGGATGCGACGAAGTATTAGTAGGTTCTGGCAATGGTAGTTGCTTAGTTGTAAAACTTGATAAAGAACAGAACAAGTTTTTTGGGATAATGCGTTATAACTCCACTGAAAAAATAAATTGTTGTGTAGCGGGTGATTTATACAATAATGGCCACTTATCGTTAATTTTTGGAAGTGAAGATAAAACGCTTAAAATCTTTAAAGACATTCATTCTAAAGAACCAAGCATCACTTTATATTACGATTCTTGGGTAACTTCTTGTACATTAGGATTTTTAAAATTGCCTAAAATTCAAAAACCAATACTTGGATTATTAGTTGGTACAAAAAATGGACTTTTACAGTTAATCAGTATTAAAGATGACGTGCCTGATATTATTTGGCAAAGAGATTTACAGTCTCAGATTAACGATATTAAGATTGGCGATATAACAAATAATGGATATAACGAAATAATTTTAGGAACTGACGATTCATACTTAAAAATTCTAAATAGTGAAGGAAAAAATTTAAGATATATTAAAGTTAAAAATGGACGCCCATTATGCATTTTAATTGAAGATATTGACGGTGATAACGCAAACGAGATAATCACAGGATGTGCAGATGGTTCCTTAAGAGTCTATCATAACACGAAATTAGATTCAATTGACATAAAATTAAAATGGAAAACAAAAGTATCTACTTCAATTGAGAGTATTTGTTCGATTGAAGATAAAGAAAGAAATCTAATAAATGTGATTTTTGGAGGATACGACCGAAGTATTAGAAGTATAAGAGATTTTGAATGGGGAAAGAAGCCTGTTCTTCAAATCCCAAAAAAGTTTAAAATACCTGAAGTTAAAAGAGCCAAAATAAAAGTAGATCATGAAGAAGAAATAAAAATAAAAAGAGTTCCTATAAATTTAAGAGAACATATCGTTAAAGTTTTAGAGGAAAAAGGATTAATTTTAAATTGGGATATTCTTATTTACGAATTAAAAGAACAAGGTTATTCTCGAGAGCAAATTGAAGAAGAATTAGAACTCATGAAAACTCAAAAAATAATTCGTCATAGCAAAATTGATTTTCCTGTTTGGAGCTTAAGTGGGGAAGAAATCAAAGAAAAAGTCGTAAAAGAAGTGCTAGTTCCCGATAAAATACTATTAGAAAAACATTTAACTGTTAAACAACCTGATAAAACTGATTTTGAGAAAAAAGAACAAATCACATCAATAACACCCGAAGAAATTGCCCCTCTTGAAAAATCTACGGCAGGACTATCGGTAAAGAACGCAATTATTGAATATTTAGAAGAAAAGAAATTAGTACCAACCAAACTCTCGTTTATTAACGATATGGTGGAAAAAGGATATTCTGAGCAAGATATCGAAAAAGAAATAAATTTATTAAAAAAAAACGGGCTAATTCAATATTCCAAGTCAAAACCAAGAGGATGGAGCTTAATTTCCGAAGTACCATCAAAAGATCAAATTCTAGAAAAAGTAGAGCCGATTAGCGCTGAATCTACGGAAATGGAAAAAAAATTTTTAACTTTTCTTCAAGAAAGAAAAATTATTTCAACAAAAGTAGAATTTGTCAATGCTTTAGTTGCTAATGGATATCGCAAAGAACAAATTGAAAAAAATATTGAAAAATTAAAAAGTAAGAATTTAATCAAGTATTCCAGGAGTACTCCTAGGGGCTGGAGTCTCGTCAATTAAAAAAAGTTATTTTTCAAAAAATTCTATTAATTCATTTTTAAATCCTTTAAACTGGTCTATCTCAGAAAAATCTTTTCCATTAAATTTTTGAATAAATAATTCTAGTATTGGGTTTACTTTCTCTAAAAATTTTTTTACGATTTTATCCGAATTTTTTTTTTTTTTTCACATAACCCATACATTATGAGTGGTTCTTTCATTGAACTATCGCTAGATCTAACTTCCGACATTTTAAAAATAAAAAGAACATTATCAGATTCTAAATATTCCAGTGAACTAGATTTAAAAAAACTTTGTGCGAATGTGCTTATAGCGGAAATAAAAGCGCCTCTAAGGTCTTTATTCTTCTCTTTTTTATGCCGTTCAAGTTGTTCGGGTAATTCTTTAAGGATATAATTAACTAAGATAAATCCCCGGAACACAATGCCTATTTCGTAAAGTGTTTTCAATTTTGACCCCTGTATTGAAAAGTATAATCTTTTTTATTTATCCAATTATAAAAGAGTTTTTTTCTAAAAATAAAAATAACTATTTTATCTTTTTATAACTTAGTTTTAAAATTATATAAAATTAATCCTATTATATTTTACGATTCTTATTTCGTTAGGTTAAGTAAAAAAAATGGGAAAAATTTGTAAATGGTATCATTGCTGCCCGATAAAATTTTTTGTAGATGAGGGAAAACTTGATGGAAAGTGGGTGGAAGATTATTGTTTAATAGGAAATAAAGATTGTAAAAGATATATAATGGAAGAAAGCGGTGAATTTCATCCGAATAACATGCTTCCTAACGGCGAAATTAAAGAAAATTTAAAATAAAAATTTATCTCCAACGCAAATTCTCTTAAATTGGTTAGGAAATCGTTCTTTTATGGAATCTAAATATTGAGTGCAATGACAAGCTCCAATAAATTCAATACCATCTAAAAAAGAAAATTTTCGAAATCCGTGAAAACCACCAATTATTGCTTTAATATCGGCCATCTTTTTTGCTTTAACAATAAATTGTTCTACTCCTGGATGAGCACATCCAACGATAATAATGATTTCATTATCTTTTGTTCTTAAAAATAATGCGTGTTCTTTCATGTATGACCCTCCTATCTGTCCCGAGGAAAAAATGTTTTTTTCAATTTCTGTTAATTGCGCAACTCCATTAAAACTTACCCCTGGAAATGCTCTTTTAAACGATATTTCACTATCCATTGGTATAAATACATCCAGATTAGGATTTATTTGTAGGAGCCCATCCAAACCACCTGCATGATCAAAATGTTCGTGAGAAATTACGACTTTTTTGATATTTGAAATATCAACATTAAATTTATTTATATTATGAATTAGAATTTTGTTATTGCTACCCGTATCAAATAAAACATAATTTTCCGTAAAATGATTATAAATTAACGCTGAAAATCCAAAACCCGTTAAAAAGCCAGGTTTGACACATCTATTATCAAAAACTATCATTATTTCAAAAGATGGTTTAACAGTCGTCATCATTTATAAATAATTATCCTTTTTGTTTTAAAATTATCGCATTATTTGGACATTTTGACACGCATGTGCCGCAACCAAAACATCTTGCAGGTTCAAAAGAAAACTTACCGTCAATTATTTTTCTCGCTCCAAAATAGCACCACGGTTCGCATTCTCCACAATCTGTGCATTTTTTTAAATTAGTTTTGGCGATAAAATCGCTTTTAATCATCTGTGGAGAACCTGACTTGAGGAATTTATTCATTACAAGGCAACAACAAGGGCAGCAATTACAAACAACGTAGTAGAATTGAGGATTAGGATAATAAATCAATTGGTGAATTAAACCTCTTTCATCGCATTCTTCCAAAAGCTCTCTAACTTCTTGTTTTGAGACTTTTTTTAAATTTTCTGATTTATAAGGGATCTCATATAAAGATTTACCCATTCCTATATGAATGCATGTGTTAAGTGAGTGATCACATTTGGCATCTCCAAGTTTGCGTTGTTTATCCCTACAATAACACTTGCCTATAGCTGTAACCTTAGAACGACTGAGTATTTCTAAAATTTCCTGAGAAGGGAGGAATCTTGAATCAGGAGTAATGTTTTTGTTGAGAGGAACTACTCTTCCACCCCATCTTCCTCTTAAAATATATCTATTCGCTATTGCCATCGTGTCTAAGTTCAATTTTTTATCGAGGAATCTGAAGAATTCAAGCATAGTCCATTCCTGAATACCAAAAATAAAAGAAAGAAGCTTTCCAAGTGCCGGAATTCTTTTAATTAATTTATCGATTTTAGATTGAAATACTCTATATGGAAGAGAAGCCATTTTAATATAACAAAATTAGTTTTTATTACATAGAAAAATAATAGAAATATTATAATTTTTGTTAATATATATAGAAGAAGATACTAATTAGAATAGCACAAACTTTTTACAAAAGAAAATAAAAAAAAAAATTCTAAAATTACATGTTAAGAGAAACAAACATGACGATTGTTAAAGTTGCGTGTGTTCAGTATGCTTATAAACCTATAAGTACCTTTAAAGATTTTGAATCCAATATCGAAGACTTATTAGATCAAGCTGTTGGAGCAAAATTTATTGTTTTTCCAGAAACTCTTACGTTAGAATTGCAATATCTCGTTCCAAATAATAATATTGGAAAAATTACTGAGTTCACCAATCAATATATTAATTTGTTTAAGCGGTTATCCAAGGAGAAAAACCAATACATTATTGCTGGTTCTCATTTAACCATTGTTAACGAAAAGGAATATAACATTAGCTATCTTTTTTGTCCTGATGGTAGGCGCTTTGAACATTACAAGACTCACTTATTTCCACTAGAAGCAAGTTTGGGAATAAATCCTGGAGATAAACTCGAAATATTTGAAATTGATGATGTAAAAATAGGTATCGCAATCTGTTACGAGCAAGAATTTCCTGAAGTAGCTCGAATACTTACTCTCAAAGGAGCGGAAATTATCTTTTCACCATCAAATACTATCGGAGAACATGGTTTTTGGCGAGTTAGGCACTGCTGTCAAGCGAGGGCTATTGAGAATCAGATATATGTTGTCCATTCTTGCTTAGTTGGAACGCCTCCGATGGCAGCAATGGCAGGCTGGGGGAGATCTTCAATCTTAAGTCCATGTGAAGATCCTTGGCCACTTAATGGAGTAATTGCAGAAGCAAATACCAACGAAGAAATGGTAATATCTGGTGAACTTGATCTAAAATTGCTCCACAAAAAGAGAAAGCGTGGCGCTGCTACAACTCTTAAGGATCGCCGCCCTGAAATATATACAAAATAATTTTTTTTTTAAAATAAAAAATTACCGAAAGAAATTCTTGAGTTTTGGTGATTGTTTAAAATTTATATCATGCTTCATTTAATAATTAAACAAATAGAGAGTTGAAAAATGTCAAAAAAAGATATTAACTTGCGTTTTGACGAAAAAATTAAAGAAATGGAAAAAACCTTAGCTCACCGTAAAGGTGCCAATAATTGTGCCGCAAGCACTTTTACAAGTGTTCTGGATGTGCTTGGTATGGAAAATTATTCGTATTATAATCTTTCAATTCCTCTTGCGGGTGGTTTTGGGGGGTTTAAAAGCGTTAAAGGATGGAAAGGCCCATGTGGTGCCGTATGCGGCGCATGTGCGGCAATTGGAATTGTAATGGGCGGTCAAGAACGCACGACAGATGAGGATATCCCCAAAATATATTTAAAAGCGGCAAAATACGTTCAAAACTTTGAAAAAGAATTTGGCTCCGTAAGCTGCGAAGAATTGTGCGGTCACGATTTTAGCGACCCCAATGGATATATAGCATATGTGAAAAACAAGGTTTGGGAAAATAAATGCTATAAATATATTATTTGGGCTGTAAACGAAGTAAGAAAAATAACAAAAAGAGAATTAAAGAAAAAATGGGAATGATTTATTCTCTCTTTTTCACTTAAATTTTAATAATTCAATTTTATTCGCTTCAAGGGGCGTGTTTTTTATTTTATATTAATACTTTTTTACTCTTTTTATCGAGCATATTATTTCATGTGGTATTGTATTTAATTTTCTGGCAATATCTGGTATTTTAGTACTGTTTTTTCCGAAGATTTCGACTTCCGTGCCAATAGGATAAAAATCGTTTCCAAGATCTACTAAAAATGAATCCATGCAAATCAATCCTGCAATAGGATAAAATTTTTTGTTAATTTTCACTTGGTGATTATTAGACAACAATCTAGAAATACCGTCTGCGTAACCAGCTGGCACTGTAGCAATATATCTATCATTTTTTGTAAAATATGTCCTTCCATATGAGAGCGAAGTCTCTCTCTTCACTTTTTTAATGAATATTATTTCTGACCTTAATTTCATGGCAGGTATGAGCTTAATGGATTCTGAAGTTTCATCTGAAGGATAATACCCATAGATTATCGTTCCAGTTCTTACCATGTCAAGATAACTTTCAGGGAGATCCAGAGTAGCTCCACTGTTTGCAATGTGTTTTATTGGAATTTTAATATTATTTTTTTCCAAATCCTTAATAACATCGTTAAAAAGATTTAATTGATGTATTGAAAAAGATTTATCCTTCATTTCAGAAACGGAGAAATGAGAAAATATGCCTTCAAAATTTATATTTTTCTTATTCCTGAGATATTTTGCAAGTTCTAAAGCTTCTTCAGGATTACATCCAATTCTCCCCATTCCAGTATCTATTTTTAAATGAACTTTAATTATTTTATTAAGAGATTTAGCTGATTCATTTATTGAATCTATTTGAGTTTTATAACACGCCGTTAATGTTAAATCCTTTTTAATCGCTTTTATTGCCTCATCAGACATTACTAAGCCAAGAATTAAAATCGGTAACATTATCCCCGAATCTCTTAATTCAATACCTTCGTCAATCGTAGCAACGGCTAAATAATCGGCTAAACTCTGGTTTTCCAACATTTTAGAAACCATTACTGAGCCATGTCCATAAGCGTCAGCCTTAACTACAGCGCAAATTTTAACATCGTCCTTAACCTTTTTTCTTATCTCAATAACATTCTGTTTTATTGCGCTTAGATCAATAATTAACGCAGATCTACGGTTTCCATTTAATTTTTTTAATTCTTGCATTTTTTGTGTGTTTTTTTAATAAAATTATATTTCAATAATATCTAAGTATATAGTTAGTTAAATGCTTTAAGAATTTAAAATTCTTATATAATCTTAAAATACTATTATAACTAAGAAAATAAAGAAAAATCTTATCATAATTCATTAGAATCGTTAATTGCAAGGTTTTAAACGCTAATTAAAAATTTGAATATCTTGGAGTAAAAAAATATAATAATGAATGATTTTACTATCTTCTAAATTATAAATTTTTTAATTAATATTGGCTTATCTAAATTATTTAAAAAAAAAATTTTAAAAATTTTATCGAAAAAAAAAAGTAAGATTAACATGACTAAAAGTCTTTACGCTAATATTGGAGGGTTTTTGAAAGATGAGTGAAGAAGGAACTCGATTTTGCCCGTATTGTGGAATCAAACTTGAAAAACCGTACTGGGCACATATAGAAAAAGTTCATGCGGAGAAATACGCTAAAAAGGAAACGTGGGCGCAGCTCTACAGTGATTACAAAAAAATAGGCATGGATGAGAAAAATTGTTTATTAGTAATATCAGAATTATTTAACGCGACTGCAGAAGAAATCAAATCTTTCTTAAAAAATAAGAAAGTTTTATAATTCTATTTTTTAGATTATTAATAAATTTTCGAATTTATTATAAAAAAATAAAATAAAAAAAATATTCAACAAATAATTAATTATTAAAATTCTTCTTCTTCTTCGTCTT
>JAUWRB010000118.1 GCA_030610785.1 Promethearchaeota archaeon
CATAGAAGATTATAAATATAACAAGCAGAATAAAGTAACATTGATTAATGAACCCATTGCCAAAAATTTCTAAAATTTGGATCATTCATTGTCAATAGTTACTAAATGCATTGCCAATATTATTTAAAAAAATCATCAAGATAATAAATGTATTTTATAGAAAAATTAATTCAATTAATAAAAGAAAAAAAAAGCGTCGTGAGCATGGGACTTGATCCAAGAATGGATCGCGAGGGGCAAATTCCAAATTATCTTATTAACGAATTAAACGACCCAAACAAGATTATAACAGAATTTAACAAAATTTTAATGGATAACACATTTGATTTAATCCCAATCGTAAAACCACAGATCGCCTTTTACGAAAAATACGATGCGTTAACTGCGTTAAAAGATACAATTAAATACGCTCATAAGAAGGATTTATTGGTGCTTTTAGATTCTAAAAGGAATGATATAGGAGCAACATCAGAAGCTTATGCGTACTCTACTTTCAATGTATATAAAGCGGACGCTTGTACTCTAAATGCGTATTTCGGAATTGATGGAATTAAACCATATATTGAAGGATATAGACAAAAAGGATTATTCATTCTTGTAAAAACTTCAAATCCAAGTAGTCGTGATTTTCAGGATTTATATAGCGTTAGATTAGAAAAGGGTTCAGATATTAATGTTGAATTAGAAAAAAAATCTATAAAATTGGAGAGAAATTATGCCCAAATGGCAAAATTAGTTCAAAATTGGGGAAGAGATTTGAGACAATTTTCGGGATTTCATGGTTTGGGCGTGGTTGTTGGCGCAACATTCCCTCAAGAATTAAAAGAAATTCGAAAAATAGTTAAAAATTCTTTCATTTTAATTCCTGGTTATGGAACTCAAGGAGCTGAAGCGCTTGACGTGAAATACGGATTTAACGACGATGGTTTGGGAGGACTTGTAAATTCTTCGAGAGGAATAATGTTTGCTTACAATAAGAATAATAATTATCCCCCAGAAAAGTTCGGAATTGCCGCAAGAGAAGAAATTATTAAAATGAACGCTAATATCAATAAAGTAATTGGAATTTAAGAGGGCTAGAAAGCTATTGCTAAAAACCCTCCCATTATGCTTCCAATTATTAGAAGCGGAATTAAGAAAAAGATAAAGACAATTAGCGTGCGTTTAAAGCCCAATCTATGAATCATGTTTATTAAATTAAAATCAAGGAAACAACCAACAGCTATAATTAAAATTATCATACCAATATCTGGGCCACTCTGGCCAAATTCGCCTACCATTCCCATTAAAATTAATGGGATTGAAACAAAAAATATAGCGCCTAATTGAATGAGAATGCTAATGGCGACCCATTTAATTCCATTTTTTTCTTCTGCTTTAACGGAAATTAAACCGATTTTTAAAAAAACAATCTCTGCTACTATTATCATTGGTATAAAAATCGCCAAAACAGATGTTGGATCTAACATTTTTATATTTTTTTTCTTTTTATCACATTATAGTTAACGCATTTTTAAATATATTTTTTTTTTTATATACATTAAATATTTTTGATTTGTAATTTATTTAATTATAATAATTAGATTAGATATTTTAAATAAAAATATTAAAATTAAATTTATAAAATTATCAAAGAGTATTTGGAGGAAATTACAAAAAATAATAAGGAAGGTTATGCAATGGAAGATACAGAAAACGAAAATAAGAATTTAAATGAAGAAATACGAATATTTGTTGCTGTCTGTCAATGAGGAATCAATATCGCTGAAATTATCGATTGCAAAGCGTTAGCAGAATTTTCAAAAAATTTATCGAATGTTGTTGATGCTGAGGATTATATTAGTCTTTGTACGGAGTCTGGAGCGGAGTTTATAAAAGAAAAAATGGTTGAAAGTAACGCAAATCGATTAGTTGTTGCTGCATGTACTCCTATAACGCACGAACCTGTCTTTAAAAGCGTTTTAGAGGCAATGAATGTAGACTCCTCTTATTTAGAGTTCGTTAATATACGTGAACATTCGAGTTTTGTGCATAGACAAGATCGAGAAGGCGCTCAAAGAGTAGCCGAAGATTTAATTCGATCAGGAGTCGCTAGAGCCGCAATTTTAGAGAAAATACAAATAAAAGAAGTCGATATTACTAAAAGGGCATTAATAATAGGGGGTGGCGTTTCAGGTTTAGTTGCAGCAATCGATTTAGCCGAACAATATTTTGAAGTTCATGTGGTCGAAAAAAGCCCTACAATAGGCGGTAAAATGGCAATGTTGGATCGAACATTTCCAACCGATGATTGTTCAATATGAATTCTCGGACCTGTCATGCTCCAAGCAGCAAGGACTCTCGGAATACACATTCATACTTACAGCGAATTAGAAGATGTTGATGGATTTGTGGGTAATTTCAAGGTAAAAATCAAAAAGAAAGCTAGATATGTAACAAAAGACTGCAATGGATGCGGAGCGTGCGTAGAGCCATGTCCTGCTTTTGGTTATAATGAATTTAACGAAGGAATGGACTCAAGAAAAGCAATATATATTGCGTTTACTCAAGCTGTTCCGTCAATGGCTCAAATCGATATGGCCAAATGTATAAAATGTGGTTTGTGCAAAAGTGTCTGTGAAGTTAACGCTATAGATTTTGATCAAGAAGACGAAATAATCGATTTAGATGTAGGTTCTATCATTGTGGCTACAGGATGGGACGAATACGAACCAGAAACGGGATATTTAGGTTATAACCTTTATCCTAATGTGATTACTCAGATGAAACTTGAAAGAATATTAGCACCTAACGGTCCTACAATGGGTCATCTTGTTCGACCGTCTGATGGTAAGAGTCCAAAACGAATATTATTCGTTCAATGCGTAGGATCACGGGATTTAAATAGAAATCGATATTGTAGTTCAGGCGTATGTTGCATGATTACCATTAAAAATTCTAAACTCATTAAGCAACACGATCCTGAGACCGATATAACGGTTGCTTACATGGATATGCGAGCTGCTGGTAAGGATTACGAAGAGTATTATACTGCTTCAAGAAAAGAAGGGATAAGGTATATTAGGACAAATATTAGTAAGATAAATGAGGATCCGGAGTCTCACGATTTAAAAATTATAATGCAAAATACTCTAAGAGACACGCTCGGCTTGAAGGAATTGGAATTTGACTTGGTTATTTTATCTGCTGCGTTATTACCTGCTAGAGGCGTTGAAAAAATACAAAGACTTCTAAAACTAGAAACTAGTCAAGATGGCTTTTTTAAAGAATTCCATTCTAGATTAAATCCTATAGACACAAAAATACCGGGAATAGTGCTTGCTGGCGTTGCCCAAGGTCCAAAATCTATAGCTGAATCAATCGTTCAAGGTAGGGCTGCCGCTTCATCGTTATCCCGGTTATTGTGTAAAGATAAATACCGAATAATGTTAATACGTGCTACTGTTGATAAAGAAAAATGCGCAAGTTGTGGTTTATGCGTATTTAATTGTTCATATAATGCTATATCTTTAGAGAATGATGGTGCGGAAGTAAACGAAATTTTATGCAGGGGTTGCGGGACGTGTTTAGCAAATTGTCCATCTGAGGCAATAACATTAAGATATTATCGAGAAACGCAATATGAAAAACAAATTGATGCAATTTTAGAGGAGATATAAGGAGGTCGTTATGATGGTTAATAGCAATAATAATCTTAAAATTTTGGCTTTTCTATGCTGGAAATGAGGCTACGGAGCGGGAGATATGGCGGGGACGATTCGAGCTCAATATCCTGCCACAATTAGACCTATAAGAATAAGTTGTACGGGAAGGGTTACTCCCAGCTTAATGATGCGGGCAATAGGAAAGGGAGCTGACGGTGTAATTATTGCCGGATGATATCCTGGCGAATGCGACTTTGAAACGGGAAATCTTGTGGCTGAGAGGAATGTAAAATATGTACAAGAAATCTTAAAGGTGACCGGATTATCACCCGATAGGGTTCAAATGTTTCATTGTTCTGCAGCAGAAGGTCAAGTGTTTCAAAATAAGGTTACTAAAATATCAGAGATGATTGAAAAACTAGGCAGCAATCCTATAAAAGAATCTTCAAACACTAAAAAAGAAACCGAAGATTCTAAAGATAAAAAAAGAAGATAAAACCGATTAGTATGAATCTTGTGAGAAAATTCTAGTCTCAAGATGACTGCCATAGCAATGGTATCGGATTATATATTAATTATTAGTTTTTTTGTAATTTTTTTTAAAATAATTTAGATGTTGGGTTTAAAATGGGAAAAGATAGTCTAGTAAAAGGACAAAATGATTATTTAAGAGCAGAACAATTATATAACGCAAAGCAATATAAAAAATCAGGAAAATCTTATAGTTTAGCAGCTAACACGTTCTTAAAATTAAAAGAATACGAAAAGGCAAGAAAAAGTTTTATTCACGCAGCAAAATCTTTTCTATATTTAAAAAAATTTACCATCATTTTAGATTTATTAAGAAAAGCAGGTAGTGCGGCTCTCTTTAGCGGTGAATTTTTAGAAGCTCAAGAAATATTTAAAAAAGCCATTAATTACGTGCCACATTTGAGAAAGCTTGAAGACCGTAATTATAATTACATTCTATTTTCATCTCTCTCTTATTTATGTTTATTCGTTAAGGGAAAAAAGGAAAAGGGTTTAGAACTAATTAAAAAAATTAAGAAAAAAGTTGAAAGCGCCTATTTTAAAGAGAGTATCCTAATAAAACTTGTAACAAATTTAACCGTCGCAATTAGAGATAATAACGATAAAAAATTAGAAAAAGTGGAAATAGATTTTGAATGCTATGAATTTCTCGAAGCTGAAGAAAAACTTGCAAAATTAGCCTTGTTTTTAGCAAAATCTACCATCTTGATAATAACTGATTTAAAAATTGACAAGGAGACATATAGTACGAACGAAATTATAGAATTAAATTTAGAGATTGATACAAAACCTCTTACTAAAATTTCAAAAAATAATTTTTACGATCATGTAATCAAGGAAATAAATATTTTAAAAATAGGAATTACTATTTCTGAAAATTTAACAGTTCAAAAAAAACCTATTTTTCCGTTACAATGCCAACCGGGCAAAAAATATCACTTAGATTTTGAAATAAAACCCTATTTTCAGGTTGATAATACTTTTATTGGTCCATTTTTATTAACATGTGAGATGGATGGAAAATTCCTATTTTTTCTAAAAACTCCTGCAATAAAACCCAAATTAATATCTCCTCCTCCATCTTTAGATATTTCTACAAAAAATTTAAGACCGCCTCTCGTAAACAAGACTTTTCCATTTGAAATATTTATTGAAAATAATAGTGAAGGTGAAGCTTTAGATATAAATTTTGATATACATTTCCCGGAACAACTTAAAATTATAAGAGGAACAACGAAGAAACAAATATATTCGTTAAGAAAAAAAGAAAATATGACTTGGGAAATTCAACTTAAACCAATTGAGCCTGGAGAATTTACAATTCAAATTAACATGAAATTTAAAGATCCAGATGAAAATATTATAGAAGATATCAAGAATTTTCCCCTTTCAATAAAATTATAAATCCAAAACCATGAAAATAGTAATTTTTGCTCCCCATCCAGATGATGAGCTTATTGCTGCGGGAGGTAGTATTTTAAAATGGAATAAAAAGGGTTATGATGTCTATATTGTTTATATTACTGACGGTAAAACCGCCTATACGAAGGAAAGGGAAAGAGGTCGGCTAATTGAGTCGGAGAAAACTAAAATTTCAGAAGAGGAATTGGCGATAATTCGATCAAAAGAGATTGATGAGGTTATTAGTTTTTTAGGCTTACCATTAGAAAATATATATAAACTTAATATCCCCTCGCATTTTATTAAAGATTTTATCAATCAAGCTATAAAAAGGATAAAAAGTATTATTAAAAATACAGATCTGATTGTTCTACCAAGTAATAATAATTGGCATGAAGATCATCAAGACACCTACGATATCGTAGTATCTGCTGCCCAAAAACTTCAATTACATGATGTTAATTTTTATGGATATGCTGTGTATGGAGAGAATAAAGCACCTAAGGATAAATTAATTGAAATACAAGTGGAGAAGTATTCAAAAAAGATCCATCAAGCCTTTAAACTATATGAATCTCAATTATGCATAACTCACGTGTTAGATTATTTACATCAAGTTAAAAGTAGAAAAACGGAACTATTTGGAGTTTACAAGCTAATTGATTTAGGAAAATATTATAATTTCTAAATCTAAGTCAATAAAAAAATAACATTATCAAATGAAGTAGATCTCTAAAAAACCCTTGTATTGAATAATTAATTGACGAAACTCAAAAGTTCTGTTGATTTTCCAAGAGATAACATGGTAGATTTATTCATAAAAAAGATTTCAAATTAACATGAAATTTAAAGATCCCGATGAAAATTTTCCCTTTCAATAAAATTATAAATCCTTTTTCTTATGTTTCTTATATTATAAAATAAATAACAATTGAAAAATATGAAACTTAAAGTAAAAAAGATTAATTTTGAAGCTGGAAATGTAAAAATTGTAGTGTTAAACTCAAGAGATGCTTTGAAGTTAGGGCAAAAAGCTGGCGATCGACTCCTTTTAAGAACATTAAAAAATAAGGATTCTGAAGAAATTAAGCCTTTAATAGTTATATTAGATGTCTCATATCACGATTCAATAGTAGCACCAGGCGAAATAGGTATATTTCGGGATACTTTTAAAAAAATAAAAGATTCTGAGTTTGCTGAACAAATCTCTGTTGTTCCCGCAGATACTCCAGATTCTTTTAAATTTATAAAAAAAAAAATTAAAGGAAAAAAATTAAAAAGCGAAGAAATAAACAGCATTATATTTGATGCTGTATCGGGGCATCTTTCTCAGATTGAATTAGCATCTTTTGTTACGGGGGTTTCAATAAATGGAATGGATAATGAGGAAATGACAGCACTCACTCTTGCAGAGTCAAGAAGCGGGGCAATATTTGACTTTGGTCCTGAGGTTTATGACAAGCATAGTACATGAATTTACTTTGGTAAATTTAGCTAAAAGGCGGTGTCCCCGGGAACAAAGTAACGCTCATAATTGTGCCGATCGTTGCTGCGGCAGGTTTAACAATACCTAAATCTAGTACTCGAGCAATAACGAGTCCATCAGGAACAGCAGATTCAATGGAGATTTTGGCTCCAGTTGCGTTTAATTCAGAAGAATTAAAAGAATTAGTAAAAAAAGCAAATGCGTGTATAATCTGGGGTGGTGCTTTAGATACATCTCCAGCTGATAATATATTAATCGAGATTGAACGCCCTTTGCACATGGATCCCGTTGGCTTAATGATTCCTTCCATCATTACTAAGAAATTAAGTTTAGGTGTTAAAAAACTCGTGTTAGATATACCAGTTGGTCTTGGAACCAAATTTCCTACGCCTGCCGATGGAATTAAATTTGCTCATTTATTCAAAGAAATCGCGAAAAATGTTGGTATAGAAACCACTTGTGCTTTGACGCTTGCTCATCAACCTATTGGGCACTGCGTTGGGCCCGCCCTCGAAGCAAAAGAAGCCCTTATTTTATTGCGAGATTATAATGCTGGACCCAATTCCTTAATAGAGAAATCGACAGCATTAGCAGGAATCCTTCTTGAAATGGGTGGTAAAGCTGAAAGGGGAACGGGTCAAGACTTAGCAAAAGAATTGCTAAGATCGGGAAAAGCCTATGAAAAAATGAAGCAAATAATAGAATCGCAAGGTGGAAATCCTAATAAAATGCCTGACGAAATAGAACTTGGAGAGTACGTTAAGGAATGCTATGCTACAGCCTCAGGTCATATTACCGAAGTAAATAACGAAATAATTAATAAAATCGCAAAAGCAGCAGGATGTCCTTTCTCAAAAAGTTCTGGCGTAGAAATCTTTAAAAAGCAAGGTGCAAGAATCAAAGAAGGGGATTTAATTTTCAAAATTTATTCCAATAGTCAATCCAGGCTGAATAAAGCAGAAAAAATATATAATTCGACAGGTGGCCCTATTATTTTAGGTGGAATGCTGATAGAGAGAATTTAAAATATTAGTTTTAATTAAAAAAAAAGTAATATTTCTGAGAGATGTTTTAAATTAATTATATTTTTAATAAATTAAAATCATAAATTTAAAAAAACAAAACTCTATTCTTAAAATAATGGAAACATCTCCACAGAAAATTTACGAGAATTACAAGAAAAAAATTTTAAATAAATTTTCTGTAATTGAACAATTAATCTCAATAATCGAGAATGTTGAAAAATTTGAAATTAGAGAAAAAGGTATTGAATTTCTCGAAAAAATTGCGCCTGAAGACGAAAAAATCTTTTATTTAATGGAAAATCTTTTAATTTCTGATTCCAATGAAAAAATAAGAAATTTATCTGCTAAAGTAATAAAAGGTCTTTTTATTGAGAAAGCTTTTGAGCCGATGAAATTTTCTCTTCAACACGAACGATCGATTAAGTGTTTATTAACAGTTGTTAAAACGCTAGGAGAAATTAACACTCGTGAGTCTAAAGCGCTTTTAATTGAGAAATTAAATAAAAGTGAGAATCCACGATTTAAAAATGTTAGAAATTTAGAAAGTTTATCCTGTAAATCTCTCGCTGAAATTGTTAAAAGTTGTATTATTGCTGATTATTTAGAAAAAAAATACGCTCGAGTTAATTACAAATTAAAAAATAATCTTATTATTGAATTAGATTTATCATGTGTTGGAAACCATGTGTTCAATTTCAGTATATTAAGGAATGTTCCCGATTTTATTAGTGATTTAAACACACTTAAAAAATTGGATTTAAAAATTAATCGATTAACAACAATTCCTCCATCCATTCAATCTCTTTCTTTGCTTTCTTACTTGGATTTAAGTTATAATAAAATAAAGTATCTTCCAAAATCTATTGGTTCACTTATTTCACTAAAAGGTTTTTATCTTAGACATAATAACCTTGAAAATATTCCTAATTCGATTGGTTCGCTAAAATCACTAAAAATATTGGATTTAAGAAAAAATAAATTAAAAAATATTCCCCTTTCAATAGGTAATCTATCCAAGCTTGAAGTTTTAGATTTACACGGTAATCAATTAATAGAATTACCCGATTCTATAGGGGAACTCTCTTCTCTGAAAGTAATAGATTTAGGGTTGAATTATTTAAGAATTTTACCTAAAAACATGAAATTACTTTCATCATTAGAAGTATTAGAATTGGGAGGCAATAAATATTTAAAGCAACTCCCTAATTGGATAAATTCTTTCCTTTCTCTTAAGAAACTAAGTTTATATGACAATAATCTAAAAGAGCTCCCTGAATTTGTTGGAGCTCTTAAATCTTTAGAAGAAATAACTTTAAGAAATAATCATTTAACAACTTTGCCCGAGTCATTTTCTTCGCTATCATCGCTTAAAAAGTTAGATTTAAGCTGGAATAACTTGACATCTCTACCTGAATGGATCAGTAATTTTACTTCTCTTGAAGAACTTAATTTATGGGGGAATAAACTTGAAACCGTTCCAGAATCAATAAAATCTCTGAAATTACTTAAAAATTTAACTCTAAATTATAATAACTTAAATAAAGAGACGGTAATTTCCTTTAAAGGTTTAGAAACTAGAGGAATAATATCATGGTAAATTTAACTCCACAGAAAATTTACGAGAATTACAAGAAAAAAATTTTAAATAAGTTTTCTGTAATTGAACAATTAATTGATTTAATAGAAAATAGCGATAAAATTA
>JAUWRB010000017.1 GCA_030610785.1 Promethearchaeota archaeon
TTACTTGATAACGCAATAAAATTCACTATAGAAGGAAAAATTACTATTATAATTCAAGAAAAACGTGAACAATGGGTTTTTAAAATAAAAGACACAGGCGTAGGAATTGCCGAAAAAGATTTCGATTCAATTTTTAATGATTTTTATAGAGTCGATTCTCCATTTATTGCTTCTACTTCAGGGATAGGGCTTGGTCTACCTTTAATAAAAAGACTAGTGAATATACATGGTGGTGATATAACATTATCGAGTGTTTTAGGCGAAGGCACAATATTTACTTTTACTATTCTAAAAAATCTAAAAAAAGAAGATGAAATAACTAATAACATTAAAATAAAATCATCCTAAATTTTTAAATGAATGCAAATAAAGATTAAACCATCAACTATTTGAGTCTATTAAATATATATTTAGATTAGATGGTATCAAAAAAACAATCTCTTAGTAATAACGCATTAATAGGGCAAGTTTTTACACCCAAGTTTATTGCAGAATTCATGGTTGATAATTGTATAAAATTTATAGAAGAAGGTTCTGCAAAAAAAAATAAAAAAATAAGTGTTTTAGAGCCTTCTGTAGGAGAGGGCATATTTTTAAAGTTTTTACTTAAAAAAGGCTTCGAAAACATTACCGCCTATGAAATGGATATAAATTTAAAGGAAAACCTTTTAAAAAATTATCGTGATGTTAACTTCAAATTTAAAAACTTTTTAGGCTCAAATTTAAACGAAAAATTTAATTTAATAATCGGAAATCCTCCATATTTGGGTCAAAACTATAATGCTGAGCTTTTCCAAGATTATGTAAAAAATTATCCAATTTGTAAAAAATATTTCGTAGGCAACATGGATTTATTTTATTATTTTATTCATTTAGGTATTGAAAAGCTTGCGCCAGGAGGTATTCTTTCTTTTATTACTACGAATTATTGGATTACTAAATCCAAAAAGACCGGAATAAAATTATTAAAACCACATGTATTAAATGAGTGTTTTTTGCTCCAATATATTGATTTATCGAATTTAAAATTGTTTAATGATGCAAAGGGTCAACACAACTGCATATTCGTGTTAAAGAAAAAAAAAGAAGAAGAAAAAACTCAAAAAGTTAACAATACCATTGAAATAATACAAATTGGAAAAAAATCACCCCATTTTTCTGACAATGTCTTTAATAGAGCCATTTTTAAGAATTTAATTAACGGAAAAGAATCAAGATACATTTATAAATACAAATCAGCTATAACAAACAACGACTTAGATCGACAAGGTAGCTGGAATTTGATTTATCCAAAAGAAGTAAAAAAAGTTGTAGAAAAAATCGAGAAAAAATGTCTAAGTAACCATAAAAATTCTCTTTTAAAAGATTATTTCATTATTCGCAACGGTCTAATTTTCATTAAAGACGATATTTTTATTTTAAATAATAAAAATAATAATAAAAATTTAAAAATTAAAAACAACGATTTTTTCGTAAAAATTAATAACGAGTTTGTTAAACTTTCCGAAAAAGAAAAAGAACGCCTTAAAAAAATCTATAAAAGTAAATCCTTAAGGCCTTATGGGCATGATCGGAAAAATAACATTGGATACGCAATATATTTTAATAAAAATGAATTTGTTTCTAAACCTTTAGATAAGCGGAATAGCGCGTATGAACTTAACTATCCCGTTCTTACTACCTATTTAAAGCAATTTGAGAACAAATTAAGAGAAATATTAATCAACGCCAAAGAAAACCCAGATGATTTGTATTTTCCACGAAGAGGTGCTTTTATTCGGAGGTTAGAAAAAAATAATGAGGAAATTATTATCGATCTTGAGTCATTATATGAAAATGATAAAAAAATTTTCTTAAAATACATATCAAATGAGAATATTTTTGGCTATTCTGATTCTTCTTATTTTGCTACATCAGATACATATTTTCTTTGGCCTAAAAACTCTGAAATAGAAATAGAACTAGATTATACGTTCCTTCTCGCTTATTTAAATTCCAAGCTCGTGTATTTTCTATTTAAAGCAAAAAGTATTTCAATTAAAAGAAGCAAGACAACACTCGAATATGGATTACCGGTTCCAAATATTAATAATTTTATTTCTAAAAAAGAATTATCAATAATATCATTAATTAAATTCCTCACGTGTTATTTAATTGAAATTAATACATCTAATGACTTGACCCGATTAAAAACTTTAAAATTAAATATTAAAAATTTTAAAAAACCTCCTTATTGGAATCAAGATAAATTACTACAGGATATTTTATATGCATTAGAAAAAAATGATAATACAACGATTCAAACAACGATTCAAAAAACTATTGATAAATTATTTTTTCAAATATTCGATTTAAGGGAAAAAGAAAAAGAAATAGATTCTTTAATAAAAAAGTATTACTTTTTTTAATTAACGATTAAAACAGAAACTTTAAATTGGATTTTGCATGAATGGCTTTCCTTTATATGACGATGTTGGCAGTTTTCCTTTACCTGAATATATCGATAAAGAAACATTTGAACAATTTTATTGGGCTGCTTACAAGGGACTTGTAAATAAAACGGATATTTACACGCATAGAGGGATTTATAATTATTTCATTCATCCACTGCTGCAATCCTTTCAATTAAAAATGAATGCTGGCGTTGGAATTATCAATTATCCACAACACATGAACATGTACACTCAATTTTTAAAACCCATAGAAGATTACGAGTCTCAACCCAATTTAATCGACCCAGACAAGGCATTAATGCCAGAAATGCATGTTATTGATAAATTTGCCAAAGAATATTTCGAAAGGGCGGGAAGTCCTCTTGAAGTTAAAATTTGCATAACCGGTCCAATAGAATTGTATATTAAACGGATAAATTTTACAATTTATTTGGACATGGCGTTAAATTTTGCAAGGTCCGTAAATTCTTTTTTGAAAAATTCTATCGTGAATAAAAAATACTTGAAAACATCAATTATTGCAATAGATGAGCCTTCTTTTGGATATATCGATTTAGTTAACGTGAATAACGACGATTTAATTAAGATTTTTGACAAATGTCTAGAAGGATTTAACGCAATAAAACAAATTCATCTTCACACTTTAAGTCAAGCGACCGTTCCTTTACAAACGCGTAATATTGATGTTTTAACTTGCGAATACGCTTCCGATCAAAAAAATACACTTCCGAAAAAAGAGCTAGACCAATTCGACAAGTTTATACGCGTTGGAATTACAAGAACTAACATTAATAGCATCATTGCAGAGGCCTTAGATTCGGGAACTCCCTACGATGACATAAAAACATTTGAAGGAAATATGAATTTAATTGATTCTAAGGAAAGAATAAAAAAAAATTTATTAGATGCTTTAAAAAAATATGGAACTCGCTTAAAATATGTTGGACCAGACTGTGGATTATCGGGGTGGCACCCCCCCCAAGTAGCATACGAATTACTTCATCGAACGTATGAAGTCATTGAAGATGTTAAAAAATTCTATTGATAATGTTCGTAGTTTTTTCGATACCTTCTCGTAAAATTATTTGAAGAATTTATTAGATCTCGCCCAAAGACAGAGAGCATCGAAATAAAAGAGACCAACCCGAAAACGAAACATTTAAATATTTAGATTGATAACTATTAATTGTCAATCGAAGGTTGACAAAAAATAAAATAATCATTGAAAGGTGGTAAGCTTGTTTGATGATATTGACGAATACATTAAAAGAATAATAAAATCTCTTGATCTAAATTCGGATATTTTTGACTTAGATTTTATAGTTTTTCCAGAATCAATTAACGATTTAGATATGAAACCCAAAAATAAAAATATGAAAGGATTTAAAATATCGTATCATTTTGAATCTGGAATGGATAAACCAGATATAAAAATTGAAGGAAATCTGGATGAAAAAGAACTTCAAGATTATTTAAAGAAGTTCAATTTTAATCATGACCCTAATTCAAAAGTTCTTTTAAATTCAAAACCAAAAGATGTAATTAATGCTAGTGACCTTTCGTTAGAATCTTATAAAAGTAATAACGATTTTGATGATTTTTCTGAAATTGTTTTAGAGCCGTATGCTGAAATTAATGATTTTGATGATTTTTCCGAAATTGTGTTTGAAGTTCCGGGAATAGAAAAAAGGGATATTATCTTAAGCTTTAGCGAAAATAGCAATAAAATCACATTTTCTGCAAGCAATAAAAAAAGAAAATTTTTAAAGCAGCTTTATTTACCTTTCAAGCCTTCCATGAACAATTATTATTTAGATGTAAATAATGGTATTGCGTTTTTAAAAGTCTGGAATAAACCAAATGAAGATTAAACAGATATTAATAATTTATTAAAAAAAATTTAAAATGAAAATAATGAATTTTAAATAATCATTACTTTAAATTGCTAAAAAATTACAATAATAAAAAATAAAACGAGAAAATAATAAAATGAGTGGCATCACGCAGGAAAAAAATAGAGATAAGAAAAAAATAAGAGTTAAAGACGCGTTTAAAGAAGATTCTGGAAGAGGTATCATAAGAATTGATCCAAATATAATTAAGGAATTAAATCTCAGAACTGGTGATGTTATAGAAATTATTTATCCTGGGATGAACACGAGAACAGCAGCTTTATTATACCCTGGAAGACCAGAAGATAAAGGTTCTAATATTATACGATTAGATCGTTCTTTAAGAAGGAATTTAGAAGTAAGGATTGATGATATCGTACAAATTCGAAAAATTGAAGCTGCATTAGCTAGTAAAATAACGTTTGCTGGGTTGGAAGAGGCAGTTATATTAAGGAATTCCCAGCAATTAGCGAGAAAATTAGAAAATCGTGTAGTTACAAGGGGGGATATTTTAAGTTTTTATTCTTTTAATCGTAGAGTCGATCTTATCGTTGTAGATTATAGTCCCAAATCTGCTGCAGTTAGAATTCACTTTGGTACAAAAATCATATTGTCCGAAAAAACCCATAAAGAGCTAACCGAATTAGAAATTTCCAGAGTTAGTTACGAAGATATAGGAGGGTTAGGAGAAGAAATTCAGAAAATTCGTGAGATGATTGAATTGCCACTAAGACATCCTGAATTATTTAAAAGAATAGGAATTAACCCGCCTAAAGGTGTTTTATTACATGGTGTTCCAGGTACTGGAAAGACTTTATTAGCAAGAGCTGTAGCTTACGAAACTGAAGCGTATTTTTTAACAATTAGCGGACCCGAAATAATGAGCAAGTTTTATGGGCAAAGCGAAGAAAATCTTCGTAAAATATTTAAGGAAGCCAAGGAAAACGCACCTTCTATAATATTTATTGATGAGTTAGATTCTATTGCTCCAAAAAGAGGTGAAATAACTGGAGAGGTAGAAAGAAGAGTTGTTGCTCAACTACTCTCGTTAATGGATGGATTAGAAGGAAGAGGTGAAATAATTGTTATTGGGGCAACAAATAGAGTTAACGATATTGATCCTGCGTTAAGAAGGCCGGGAAGATTTGATAGAGAAATTGAAATCGGAGTTCCTGATACGGATGGACGATATGAAATTTTATTAATTCATACGCGCGGCATGCCCTTATATAAAGATGTTGATCTTAGATTCATGGCTGAAAAAACACATGGTTTTGTGGGTGCTGATGTTGAGGCATTAGCGAAGGAAGCAGCAATGTTAGCAATTAGAGAAATATTACCAAAAATTGATTTAGATAAACCAATCCCGCCCGAAATTTTAGCTAACATCCAAATCAAGATGAAAAATTTTGAAACAGCGTTAAATGGCATAGAACCTTCCGCTTTAAGGGAAGTATTAATTACGCAACCAACTGAGACTTGGGATGATGTGGGTGGTCTGGAAGACGCAAAATTGCAATTAAAGGAAGTAATAGAGTGGCCATTGCAATACCCTGAGTTATATACCCACTTGAATGCAAAGCCCCCAAATGGCATTCTATTATATGGCCCTCCAGGAACGGGAAAGACGTTAATAGCAAAAGCTTTAGCTCACGAGAGCGAGATTAATTTTATATCCGTGAAAGGTCCGGAATTTTTATCAAAATGGGTCGGAGAAAGTGAAAAGGCTGTAAGAGAGACTTTTAGGAAAGCTAGATCTGTTGCGCCTTGTATTATCTTTTTCGATGAAATAGATGCAATAGCAGGCGTTAGAGGTAGATCTTCTGGGTCTCAAGTTACTGAGCAAGTAGTGTCTCAATTACTAACCGAAATGGATGGATTAGAAGGATTAAAAGAAGTTATTTTACTTGCCGCAACTAATCGGCCAGATATGCTTGATACTGCCTTATTACGTTCAGGACGATTTGGAAAACATATTGAAATACCCCTACCGGATAAAGAAACACGCAAGAAAATATTTAAAATTCATCTTAAAAATAAGCCGTTAGCTGATGATGTTGATATTGATAAAATGGTGGTTGTTTTAGATAAATACACTGGAGCTGATATTCAAGCAATATGCGAAGAAGCAACCTTATTAACTATTCGAGAAGTACTTGACGATAAGAGCATCGATACTCAAAATTCAGAATCAGTAAAAAAAATAAAAATTAGTAAATCTAAATTGGACCAAGCCATTGAAAAAATACTCAAATCCGCCGATAGAGCTCAGAAATCTTACAAAACGCATTCGAAAGAAGCTTCAGAAGAATTATATAGATAATAATTTACCAAAATTTTGTATTATCAATTTAAATTAAAAGAAAGGGGAAAAAAAATAGAAGTGGACGACAAAGACCATCAATTAGTTAGTTTAGACAATTTATTAGAAATATTAGGTAATCCAACAAGAAGAGTTATTTTATCTAAATTAGCAAAAGTTCCACATTCCGCTTCAGAACTAGCCAGAGCGTTGAGTATTTCAAGACAAGCCGTTCATAGTCAATTAGAAAATTTAATTAAAATTAATATTATAGATAAAATCGGTTCCGAAAAACGAGGCGGCAAGTATCGCATAAAGAGTAATCTTTCCGTTAGAATTGACATATCTCCTGATTATTATAATATAAAATACAATCTATCTGAAATAGACGATACTAATAATACAATTGAAATTAAAGATATTACTTCAGCTTACACGAGAATCAAAACTTCAAATCAAAAAATCAGGTTTTTAGGCGAAAGTATTAAACAAATAGAACAAAAAATTAAGAAATTAGAGTTAGAAAGGAGAAGTTTATTACAAAACAAGGAATGTTTTATAGTAGAGCTCAAAAACATCATGGAGCAGCAATATAACAACCAATTCATGGAACAGCACCCTGATTTGGATAATCTAGAAAGAGAAATATTCTTCACGTTATTTTTTAATCCTGAAAGATATCATCAAAGAATTAATATAGATAATCTATTAGAAGATTTGTTCTTCTCAGACATTAGTCTAATTAGGAGGGACCAACATAAAGTCTCTGTAAGGCATTTATTGAGGGATTTATCCAAAGTAATGGATTTTCTCCACGAGGATGACGATGATTGGTTTTTTGATATATAAAATTTCATCTCCTTTATGTTTTTCAATATTATTATAAATAAATGGATTTTTTCTTTATATTACATGAAAAAATAAAAAAAAGAATAGACGTCCGGATATGAATCTTCAAGAATTAAAGAATGAATTGCCCAATATATTTGAAAGGGTTAAAAGAGATGTTAAAAAAGTGTATGGACGCCATCGAGCGGGGTTAAGTTTAGGTTTGGCCGAAATGGGAATGTTTAGAGGAGGTTTTATAGGTGGAATGCATTTTTATCCTGGAACAGATATTGTAATGAACAAGACACCCTTAAAAATATTAATCGAAAAACAACCATGCGAAATTATATGGGCTTATGCGTACAATATTCTCTTACACGAATATATTCATTCATTGGGTATTATTGACGAACAACAATGTAAGACAATTACTCTTAAAATTATCGAAGAAATTTTTAAAGAAGTAGATCATCCAGCACTTATTCTAGCTAAGAAAGGTATTGGCGCGTATTTTCCCAATCTTAAATTAATATACGCTCCTCCAGATCAACAATTCGATGGAATATTAATTGAATATGTAAATGGTTTTGATAGGGAAAGTCAAACTTATTTTTCATAGATATATTTTCAATCAAAATTTTTTTGCGTTAAAATTAATTAAAAACGATTAACTAATTTAATTAACAGAAAATAAATTTATGTAGCGGTTGAATAAAGATTTCGCAAGCTTCAAAAAACAATAAGAATCAAGAAGAAGAAAAAGAGGAAATTAAAAAAGAGCTGGAATTTACCCCAGATCAACTAATCCTAAATTGGAAATATAAGGATGTTAAAAAAAAGCTTACCTATGACATAAAAAAATGTATAGGATGTAGCTTATGTAAACTTGTCTGCCCGGTCGATGCAATCGAACTTGGTCCAATACCAGAAATTGCTCAAAATATAATTGATGAGTCTAATCCTAAAATTTTAATTGACCATGAAAAGTGCTGTTATTGTATGCTGTGCGTTATTGTGTGTCCCTCTAACGCATTTCACGAAAATATTGAACCAGAAGGCCATATCAATCTCGATGATTTTCCATCAATAGGTAAGTTTTTTAGAATCGATGAAGAAAAGTGTTTCGAAGACCTTAACGATAAAATTTGTCAATTGTGTTTGAAAGTGCGAGAAAAAAACAATGTAGAAGATTATTATAAGATAGAAAAAGATTGTCCAACACAATGCTTTCATATTGATAGTCCAATAGAAGGAGATGTTATTATTAAAAAAAACATGTTATGGAAATGCGACCCTTCAGGTTGTAAGGCATGCATAAACATTTGTCCTACCGAATCTTTCTTCATCCCAGAAACAGCTGAAGACGTTAAGAAATACGGAAAAATTGCTTGCAACGAAGACGCCTGTTTCTACTGCGGTGCTTGCGAAAATAGTTGCCCCGACGATTTAATCATCGTGTATCGAAAAAATATCGTGATAAACGACCCCATTGAAAAAGGTCATTATCCATGGATTGATGGTTGGATAAAAAATATAAAAGAAATTTTGAGAAAGAAGCTTGTTCACGGGAAAGAACCAATTGATATTCCAATTATCGAAGAAAAGATTAAAAAAGTAATAATAAAAATTAAAGAAAAAATACCGCAATTATCTAAAGAAGATCGAAAGAAATTGAACGAATTAAACGACAAAATCCAAACCCTATTAAAGTCTAAAAAGATTCGATTTTGGATAAAAGATGGTAAAGTAGATAAAGTCTCCTCTGAATTGAAAAAACACTTATAAAGAATTTTGAATTTTGTATTATTTTTATCAAAAATATCTGGAATGGTTTTAAACAATCTTGAGATTATTAGATTAAAAATAATATAGAATATCAAAAAAATTAAAAAAGCATTTAAATTAATCTATCTAATATTTTTTGAAATAATAAAATCAAAAAAAAAATGATATAAATGTTTTTAGAAAAATTATCTGATTGGCCATCGCCTAAAAAAACGAAATTTCTCCTAATTTTTAGTATTGTACTTTTTATTGTAATTTTTCCAATTATGGGCTATTTTTTTCTAATTTCAAACTATCCCGTGGATTTCATAACAAGCCAGTTATCTTGTAGCGGGGACATACTTAAATCGCATTATCAAACAACGAATATTGAACTTTATCGAATTGGACAAATTTTGGATTACGGATACATGGTAAGTTATGGCACGCTAATTTTCTCTCTCGCCTTAATTATTGCTCGAAAATTCAACGAACCCTCGATATGGAGAAAATCGGGTTATATCATTGCTATTTTAGGAATTATTGCTGCGTGTTGTGATGGTATTGAAAACGCTTTCATTTTAGCAATGTTAACAGATCCTTCAGGGTTTCCTGATATATGGGCGCTTACACACTCTTGTTTTGCTCTCGTAAAATGGACCATACTTTTCTTATCTATCAGTTGGGCAATAATAGCCGCATTAATTCGAGTTATGAAAAAAAAATGAAATAATTTTAAATTTTTTTCTCTTTATTTATCCCAATTTCTAGGAGAAACTCATTCTTTGTAAAAAAAATAAAAAACAAATTTTAAAAAATTGTATTTTAAAAAATAAGAAATCTTCACCTTTATATGGTTTCATGCCTAAATATATTGCTTTAAGTAAAAATAAAATAGTAAAATAAAATTTGGATAAAAATGATATTGAAAATAATAATTAAAAATGGCAAAAAGAATAAAAATAAAAAAATAACCATATGGATTCAGAAACATGAAGATTTTGAAGAAGATATCCAACAAATCTTTCAGTTTTTTAAAGAAAACATAATAATTTCCAAAAAAAGAAGAATACATCGATATTATAAAATAACTTCGAAAAATCCCGCCATCATGATGTCTTTGTTCTCAACAGCTCAGGATTTATTTTCTGAAATTTATTTCAATACAAAAAATTCTGTCGAAATCGAAGAATATCCAAACATGAACGATTCTTAAATTTCTTTAATGATTTTTTAACCAATCAATCAAGATACTCCATTTATCTTGAAAACATGGATCTGTTAACAGTGCGTGATAACCTTCTTCAATTAATACTAATTTTTTATCCCTTGAAGCTAGTTTATTATAAAATCTTTCAACGCTCTCAGGAGAAATACCTTTATCTTCTTTTCCTTGAAAAATTATGGTTGGAATTGAAATTAGCGGAGAAATTTTTGTTGTTTTTCGCATGTATTTAAATAATTGAAGAATGTACCTAATGGAAAGCCTTTCCAAGTGAAGCGGATCTGTTTTATCGTATTGTTGATGGATCGGATTTCTAATTCCTTCTTCTTCTCTACCTCTAGCTGAAATGATTCTCTTTGAAGGAAAAAATATTCTTAAAAATAACAATGGAATGGCTAATAGAGAAATTCCAATCCAAAATTTTTTTGAAATATCTCGTTTAATTCCTGGAGCAAATAATATTAGACCTGAGAGATTTGAGAAGTCCCCCCCGTAATTTTTAGCGAAATTTATAGAAACCGTACCGCCCATGCTTTCACCGAATAAAAAAATTGGAATATTGGGGAATTTTTCTTTAATAAAATTGATAAAATAACTAAAATCCTTTAATAAATATTTGAATTTTTTTAAATCCCCTTTTTTACCTTCAGAATAACCGTGGTTTCTATAATCGGGGACAACAACCATTATTCCGTGGTCAACCAATCGATCTGCTAAAAGTACGAAAAACTCTCCATGTCCACCCATCCCATGCGCAACCATTAGTATTTTCTTGATTCCTTTTATAGGTTTCCAAGTCCGGTAAAAAATTTTATTACTATCATGACTCTTAAAAATGTTATTTTCCGCGTTTTCAACGATAGGTTTTTCTCGGAGTTTTTCTAATAGTGGATTAATTTCAATTTTAACAAAATCAAGATTTTTTATTTCAGACAATATTTCTCAAAAATGTTTTTATTCGTGATCATGAATATTTATTAAAGTTCATATAAATATAAAATGGGAGAGGGGGGATGTGTTCGGAAATCGCTAAAGGCGAATCCCATCGAACCCCCGGCCCCTTGGTCCCAAACCAAGAATCATACCAGGCTAGACCACCCTCCCATGTTAAATAAAGGGAATTTTATTTCTCAATAATTCTAAATAACGATTATTTAATACTAATTGTATTAAAGGAAAATTAAAATAATTTTTGAATTTTCAAAAAAAAATCCTACTTTTTATAGGAGAAGTTAATATTTTTAAATTATTTTTAGAAAATTAATTTGTCGAAAAATGAGTTAGTTTATACCGATAGGTAGCGAAAAATAAAACGAGGATCCTTTATTTCTCCCTTCAGATTCGGCCCAAATTTTTCCTCCATGTAATTCCACGATCATTTTTGAAATATATAACCCTAACCCTGTACCTTCGGTTAACACATCCCAACCTTGCCCATAGCGCTCGATTTTCCCAAATTGTTTAAAAAGTTGCTTTTTCTCTTCCTCCATTAAACCAATTCCATTATCTTTTATTGAAATTATAATAAAATCGTCCTTAATTTCGGATTGAATTTCAATCTCTCCGCTTGGAGGGGTATATTTTATGGCATTGATTAATAAATTACTAATTACATCGTGAATCTTCTCTTTTTCAAATTTAGCGATTAATTTATCATATATATTCAAGTTAATCGTGTGATTTCTCGTCTCTGCTAATCCTCGTAGTTTATTTACACAAAACTTAATTAGGAACGATAAATCTTCAATGGAAGCATTTAATTGTTCTTTACTTGATTCTAATTTGGAAGTTTCAATAAGATTATTAATTGTTTTTTCAAGACGAGAACAACCTTGCTTTATCTCGTTTAAAATTGAGATTGTATCAGTATCAAATTTCTCTTCATGTATGTTTAATAATAGGTCAGTAAACCCTTTGATTGAGATGAGGGGTGTTTTTAATTCATGGGATGTTCTTATAACTAATTCTGATTTTAATTTGTCTATTTCTTTTAATTCTTGTTCAGCTTTTTTTTTTTCAGTAACATCTATGAGAGTCGCCAAGATTGCCTCTTTTTTTTGAATTTGAATCCTTTTTGTGTAAATATTAATCCATCTTGTTTCTCCCGATTTTGTAATTATCTTCCAATGTACTTTCGGAGTATCTCTTAAGAAAGGTCTCTCTTGTAGAATTTTCATTGCGTTAGATCCATCTTCTGGATAAAGGGCGTTGAATAATTGTATGAAGCCAAATTTTTTTATTTCCTGAAAAGTATAGCCAAATATTTTTGAAACTGTTTCATTCAAATATTTAATAACATTGTTTTGAATTACAACTATTCCTATATCTGATTGTTCGGTAATTTCTCTAAATTTTACCTCAGATTCTTTAAGTTTTTGTTCTGCTTTTCTACGTTCTGTGATATCTAAAATTGATGCTATGCTTTTTTTAGTGTTAGGAATCATATCAACTGTTAGCAACATCTCCCGAATATCGCCCTCTTTAGTGATAAAACGAGACTCATATCTTTTTGGAGAAGAATCAGCACCTTTTCTGCGTGATAAATGATAGTTTTTCATCCTCTCCAAATTTTTTTTGAAAATGAACTCAGTCCAACTTTTTTTCCATTCAATCTCTTTTTTTGAATAACCAGAAAATTTTTCAAACATCTCGTTTGCGAGCGAAATAGTGGTGTCCTCCTCGATAATAATAGTCGCAGTCCCGGTGTTTTCGAAAATATTTCGGTATTTTTCCTCTGATTCTTTTAATTCTTTTTCGATTTTTTTTTGCTCGGTGATATCTCTGGCGATACCAACAAGTCCAATAACATTTCCATCGTTATCAAATTGTGGAACTTTTATTGCTTGAAACCAATATTCATTTCCATCCGCTCCCTTCATGTGTTTTACGATCTTTTTGATTTTTCCTGTATTGAACACTTCTTGGTCGTCCTCAATATTTTTCTTTGCTTCTTTTTCGTCAGACATGAGTTCAAGATCGTTCTTTCCGATAACTTCCTTTCGAGTAAGCCCAAAAGCTTCTAGAGTTTTATTATTTCCTATGATATAACGGCTTTCTAAATCTTTAAAGAAGATTGCGTCATGGGCAGAATCTACCATTAATTTGAATTTTTTCAACTGCTCTTCGCGCTTTTTGCGCTCGGAAATGTCTTGCATGATAATAAATAATAAATTTTGAGCTCCTATTTTTACTAAAGAAGCCTGTATATTTACCCAAGTTAAACTCCATTCCTTATTATAAAGCTGAATTTCCATGGGCTCTATAGTACCTTTTGATAATATTTCTTTGAATTTTTCCACGAAAAAGGATGACATTTCTAAGTAGTTTTTATTATCAATTTCTCGAAAATCGTGTTGTATTAAATGTTCTTTTACCGTGCCAAAAAAATTAAGCATCGCCGTGTTAACATCAATTATTTTACCACTTAAATCCACTAGTAATATCATGTTGGGAGAACCTTCGAATAAGATGCGATATTTCTCTTCTGATTCTTTCATTTTCTTTTCAATAAGTTTATGCTCAGTAATATCTTTTGAAATGATTTCAACCTTTTTTTTTAAAATATGAATTTTATCTTCTTATATATTTAATTGTGATATACAATTATTTAAAATTTAATATTTATGTTATTTTTTCTATTATTGATATATGACAAATATAATGATTCTCCGTATCAAAAAAAAGATTCATTTTTACTATAATCTATGATTTTATGACGATAATTCTGGAAAAAAATAGGCATTATTCAATTAATCAGATAGAAATTAACTTAAATAAAACTTTGTAAAAATAAAAAAACCTTAATAGGTGTTTATTTTATTGTAGAAATGAAAAAAAATATATATCTTCAAAAAATTGGAGAATTTGAATGGTCTATTTTAATTAAATTAAAAAAGGATTTAGAAAGGTCGTTAAAACAATTTTCTTTATCTGTGAAGATATGTCCGGACAAAATTCCGTTAACGGATTTAGAATTAAATCCTTTAAGAAGGCAGCATGATGCATCAATTGTCATGGATAGACTTATTAAGCATGTTAAAAATAAGCAATATTTTCGCACGTTAGGTGTGATGGATAAAGATATTTTTTCGCGATTTTTAAATTTTATTTTCGGTATAGCGATTAATCCTCAAAAAAGGTTTTTAAAATTTTCTGGAGTGGCGTTAATCTCTATTACTCGACTTAAAGAAACTTTTTATGGAAGAAAGGAAGATAAAGCGTTAGTAGAATTAAGAGTTTTGAAAGAAGCGCTTCACGAGCTTGGACACACGTTTGGATTGGGACACTGTGAGAATTTGTGTATAATGCAATTTTCAAATAGTTTGGCAGATACAGACGAGAAACCTCCTAAATTTTGCGACACTTGCTTAAGAGAACTAAACGACTTTTTTTTTTCATAAAAATAATATTTTCAGAATCGCTCCTTAAATTTATTATAGAGCGTTTCGCTTAGCTTTAGGATTTTTTTACTTTTTTTAACTACTTTTATTAAATCTTCAGGGATATTTTTTAATCCAAAATATGCGCCAGCTAGGCTACCTCCGATTGCGCCCACCGTGTCACTATCACCTCCTGCTGTTGCCAGTTCGTAAATAGCGTTTTTAAAAGAATCTAGATTTTTTAAAAATATGAAAATTGAGCAGATAACAGTGCTAATGGCATAAGGATGTACAAAAGCACGACCTAAATATTCTTCAATAAAGAATGGCGCTTTCACGCCTACTTGTGAGAATTTTATTAATCCTGCTTCTAAAGATAAATCTAAACTTGATTTCAATTTGTTCAAAATATCAATAAACTCTTCCCAAATATCATCTTGAGAGTCTGAGATAGATGATATTAAGATGTTAAAAAATTCATTAATGGAAAATCCCGTTTCAGGGTCCTTATCTATTAAATAAGCTATGGCTCTTGCTACGATAATCGCTCCCGCAGAAGCTGCAGGATGTGAATGGGTAATAACACTCGATTTAATCGCTGCATTTTTTAATTCTTTTAAGGATTTGCAAAAAAATAATCCTATTGGTGCAATTCTCATGACGGTTCCATTTCCTCCCGAATTTGAAGCGGCTTCTTTCCAAGAGATTCCATATTTTAATTTTTTGATGGAGGATATGCACCCGTAACCAGGTCCTATTGGAGGGTCATCCAACCATTTTATATATTCTTCAATAAAGTTATTTAAGACAAAACCATTGCCGTTAATTAACGCTTCTGCCACGTGTAAGGTTAATTGAGTGTCGTCTGTATAAGTCTTGAATAAGTGTTTATTATTTTGCATAAAATCTTCAAAATTTTCAAAAGAACCTCGTATAGATTCTCTTAATTGCCCCTCAAAAGGTTGTCCAAGAGTGTCTCCAATACTCACACCAATTATAGAGCCATTAAATTTATCTAAATAATCAACTGTCATTTAAATCAAAGAGGAATAATTACATTAGTATTTTAATTATATCTAACTTTTTTAATCTTTTGCTTAATTAGTATGATTATTAGAATAAACCATTTAAAAAAAAAGAAAATTAACGATTTTTAATCCTTGAAACTTTTTAATAAATTTCAAGTTGCCTCTGGAATTAATATTATAAAATTACTTCCTTTCGAATAATCTCCTTGAATTTTATCCTCAACCCAAATTTCTCCGTTATATTTTTCAATAATTTTTTTCACGAGCGATAACCCTAACCCCATTCCGCTAACACTTTTATCTTTTTTAAAGGCTCTCTGAAAAACCATATCTTTCATTTTGTCAGGTATTCCAATTCCGTTATCTATAAACTCTAATTTAACACGACTAATGCCGTTTTTTTCCTCCTTAGAAATCTTTATTAAAATTTCTACTATTGGGTTGTTGTTATGTTTTACAGCGTTTATTAAAATATTTTCAAAAACATCATATAGGAGCTCGTCCGCCTTAATGTGAAATTTTTTATCGTGAGGGTTAATCTGCGTGATAATTTTCCCCTTTTGATAGCTATTTGTTATATATTGTATAACATTTTTTAAAACTTCACATGCTTCTATTGATTCTAAAAATATATCAGTCTCTTCAATTTCAGAAAGTTTTCTTACATTTGAAACTAATTTTGCCCCTCGAAAGATTTGTTCTTTAATTATACTTGTTACCTCATTGATATCTTCATTTATTTCAGTATTTTTTAAATATAACAATAAAAGCTCCATTGACGATTGGATAGTTTGAAGAATATTATTAATATCGTGTGCAAAGAGGTCCTTAAAAAAATTCGCCCGATCGTAAGCCATTCGAAATTTTTTTTCGGACTCTATTAATTTTTGTTCCGTTTCCTCGCGTTTTTCTCTCAGTTCAATTTTATGAAGAGCAAATGCTATATCATCCGCAACTTCTTTAAATAATTTTTTTTCCTCTTCATCTTCAACCCTCATTTTTTGGATAAAAACCGTTAAACAACCATAAATCTTTTTTTCATGTTCTAAACGAACGGTCATTGATGATTTACCAACACATTTTTTCGATAAAGGACAATTTTCGCAACTCAAATGGGGATCTTCGGTTATGACAACATCGGAAAGTGTCATTGTCATTTGGCAACAGTTAGGAAGTTCTCCTTTTTTCAACATTTCGTCCATTGGTAAGAAATTTTCGTCTAAGCTTGCTTCAGCGGTCAGAACGACTTTATTAGAATTTTCGAAAAGAGTAATCCAAGCGTTATTATAGCCACGAGTTTCAATGAGATTATCACAGGCACCTTGAAGCAACTTCTCACGATTATTTTCTTTAGTGATAAGTTGATTAACCTTTCTAATGGCTCGTAATATGGAGTTGAGATGAACTACTCTTTTTTCTACACGCCGTTTCTCTGTAACTAAGAATTGTTTCTCAAGAGCTTTCTTGATTATAGCCAATACTTCATCCATATTTAATGGCTTGGTGATATAAGCCGCTGCGCCTTTATTTAAAGCGAGGATCGCCGTTTCTAATGTGCCATAGGCGGTGATCATCATTACTTCGATTTCTGGTTGCAACTCTTTCAATTGTGTTATTAAATCAATTCCTTTTATGTCAGGCAACTTGATGTCTAATAAAGCTATATTGAATAACTTTTTCTTTACCGTCTCTATAGCCTCGCGCCCCGTTTTAGCCGTTTCTGTTTCGTAGCCCTTCTTATTAAGAATAAACGATAATGTTCTACAGATTCCGTGGTCATCGTCAACGATTAAGATACTCTTTTTTTCATACATCTCTTCTTTTCTTCCAATCATTTTCCTTTGTTTCTCCTTGTTAAAATCTCATTAATTAATTTGAGCATTTCTGCTAAATCTAATGGCTTATAGAGACAAGTATAGGCACTATTATTTAAAGCTTCTTGCACCAATTCATTCATCTCTTGGCGATAGGCAGTCATAATGATTGTAACAATTTCTGGGTTTATCTTTTTGATGACTAAATAGGTCTCCAAGCCATTTATGGTCGGTAGCTTCATATCGATGAAAAGGATATTATATTCTCTTTTCTGTGCCATGGTGATGGCTTCCTCTCCGGCATGAGCAATACCTACTTTATGCCCACTCTTAACTAGAATATTTCTTAAGGTAATACCGATTCCAGGGTCGTCGTCAACTATCAAGATGAACGCCCCTTTCTTGATCTCGTTTACTTTTTCAATGGTTGAAAGCACCTTCTCGATATCTAGGGGCTTATAGATAATATCATATACTCCTTCTTTCAATGCTTCCTTAACCAAATCCTCAACAGTGTAGGCAGTCATCATTATCACGACTGTTTCTGGCTGAGTTTTTTTAATTATTTTATATGTATCTACGCCATTCATAAAAGGCATCTTGATATCCATAAAAATAATATCAAATGGTTCCTTCTTGACCTTTTCAATTGCTTCTATTCCACTATTGGCTATGGCGACTGTGTAACCTTTGCGTTTCAAAACGAAAAACATTGTTTTGCACATGCTTTTATTGTCATCTACAATTAAAATATTCGCTTTAATTTCCATGTTATTTTTCCTCTTTTAAGTGGAATGGTAGCTTGACAGTAAAAATACTACCATTTCCGACTTCACTTTTTAATTTAATAGTACCGCCTTGCCCTTCCACGAAAGTTTTAGCGACTGCCAAACCCAACCCGATGCCTTTAGCTTTTGTGGTAAAAAGTGGATCGAAGATCTTTTTCAGGTTTTCTTCAGGGATGCCCATACCGGTATCTGCAAAAGAAATGATTACACCTTCCCCACTAATTACTTCTGATTTAATAAACAATCGACCGCCTTCAGGCATTGCTTGGATTGCGTTAAGAACGATGTTTCTAAAGATTTGAACGAGTTGAACGGGATCTGCGAGAATATGCGGTAAAATATCGCTTAATTGGCTCACAATCTCAATATTTTTTGGTATTATGGTACGCTCTAGCTCTTCTTCGATGATTTCATTGATATTCACATTCTGCAAAATAGGGGGCTTTGAACGGGTAAAATCAAGGAGATTATTAATAATTTTCTCGGATGTTGCTATTTCCTTGTTTAAAATCTCTAAAGTCTCTTTTACTTCTGGTTCGGGTTGTTCTAATGCCATATTGAGGAAGTAGGCGGCGTTCTTGATCGCCCCTAAAGGGTTGCGCAGCTCGTGACCCAAGCCACCTGCCAGTTGTCCCAATACTGTTAGTTTTTCCTTAATAATAAGTTGTTCCTGGGTTTCTCGTAACTCTTTAGTACGCTCAGTCACCATCTCTTCCAAATTTTCCGAGTATTTTTTGAGCTTTTCCTTAGCTTTCTTTTGTTCGGTTATATCTCGGAAAATTAGAACAACGCCTATGATGTTTCCCTTTTCGTCTTTTATAGGAGCTCCACAATCGTCAATCGGAATTTCTTTTCCATCCTTAGAGATCAAGGTTGTATGGTTCGTCAAGCTAACTACAATTCCTTCACGCAGTACTCTTGCTATAGGATTTTCGATCGATTTTCTCGAAAATTCGTTAATAATATTAAAAATTTTTTCTATTGG
The DNA here is from genome assembly GCA_030610785.1 of Promethearchaeota archaeon. GTDB lineage: Archaea > Asgardarchaeota > Lokiarchaeia > Sigyniarchaeales > SOKP01 > JAUWRB01. The sequence continues at coordinate 19,459 of JAUWRB010000017.1, forward strand.
TTTTCCGATCGCCTCATCTTGTTTCCAGCCCGTCAATGATTCGGCAATTGGGTTTAATAATAACGCATTACCCTCCTTGTTTGTCGCAATCACGGCATCGCCAATACTCATGAGTGTTGTAGAAAGCCATTCTTGACTTTCTTTTAATTTTTTTTCTGTTACTTTTAGATTTTCAAGACTTTTCGCTAATTTTAAATTGTTATAACTAATTGTAGATAATTCTTTCGCCATGATCCATAATAAGTCCAGTACTTTTTCGAAATGTTCCAAAGACGATTGTTCCATTTTACTATATGCTTTCAGCATTTCTTCTACATTTGCTCCTATCTTTCTCGCATACTCTTCTATTCTTTTTGCGTCAACTCCCATCACATTACTTTGCCCTATCAACCAGTTCGCTACATGTTTTCCACTGACTATAACTGGAGCACTTGCGTCAACAAAACCACAACTATGGCATTCTTCATATATCGGTTTCATGAGAACTTTCGCTTTATTGCCCAGTATTTTATCTGATCTAATACATTGCTCGTTTCCTTTTTTTGTCCCTCGAATAATTTCACACACTTTACAAAAATTACTAGCTTTAGTAATGGGATTTCCATCTGTATCTGTAATAAGAGAAGCAATGCCGTTCGCCTTTGCAAAAGCGTCTTGAATTGTCTGGAGATGATCGAGGTCAATTAAATCCGTTAATGCTACTTCACCCATTTCTATATCAGGTGATAAGATAAAATCAAGTTTTATTTTGAGGCGTTCTTCACTCTCTCGCAATGCCTCTTCTGCCTTCCTGCGCTCTGTAATGTCTCGAAAAATTAAAACAACTCCTATAATGTTTCCTTTTTCGTCTTTTATAGGAGCACCACTATCGGTAATAGGAATTTCTTTTCCATCTTTAGAGATCAAGATTGTATGGTTCGCCAAACCAACTACAATTCCTTCACGCAGTACTCTTGCTATAGGATTTTCGACCCGCTTGCGGGTTTCCTCGTTAATAATATTAAAGATCGTTTCTAAGGGTTTGCCCATGGCTTCTTCTTGCTTCCACCCCGTTATGGATTCGGCAACAGGGTTTAAAAACGATATATTACTTTTTATATCAGTAGCAATCACGGCGTCGCCAATACTTTTAAGTATTGTAAAGTACCATTTTTCGTTTTCGTCAAAACCTTGTTTTTTTTCAATCAGGACTACTGTAGCACCATTTTTTTTTATTAAATTATTATTTTATTTTTTAAATTCAACTATAAATTACCTGTGAAGATAAAACATCGTTAATTTTAACGACTAAATTATTAAGACTGAAAGGTTTTTCTAAAAACCCTGCTATCCCTAATGAAAGCGCTTCTTGTTTTATTGTTTTATCTGCGCTAACAAAAATGATTTTTACTGAATTAGCAATCTGAAAAATCTCTTTTGTAGATTCAATTCCATTTTTAATGGGCATTCGATGGTCCATCAAGATAATATTGGGCTTTTCGGAAAACGAGTTAAACATTTGAACTGCTTCTTCGCCATTATTTGCCGTTCCGATCACCTGGAATCCAGACAAGGTTAAGAATTTTTCATATAACAATTGTATGGATTTACCGTCTTCGACAATAAATATTGTTGTTACTCTATTCCACCTCCGGAATTAATAAAATGAAATTGCAACCTTTCGAATAATTTCCATTTACTTTATCTTCGACCCAGATTTGGCCATTATAGTTTTCTATTATTTTCTCTACGAGCGATAATCCTAACCCCATTCCATTAATGTTATTATCTTTTCTATATCCTCCTTTAAAAATTTTTTTTTTCAGGGAATCCATGATTCCAATCCCGTTGTCCATGAATTCTATTTTGACATATTTTTTCCTTTTCTTTTCTATTTTTGTAATTATAATCAAGCATTCAACCGAATGACTATCGTTATATTTGATGGCATTAATTAAAATGTTTTCGAACACATCTTGTAATAGTTCGTTAGCTGAAATAAAGAACTTTTTATTAGGTGGTTCTATACTGATATAAATATTATTAGATTGATAAGCACGCTTTATGAATGAAATTGAGCTCTTTAAAACCTTACACACTTCTATTGGATGAATAGATGTTTTTGATTCTTCAAGCTTAGAAAGACCACGAGCGTTAGAAATTAATTTCTCTCCTTTTAAAACCTGATCTCTAATAATATTCAAGAATTCTCCTAATTGTTGTAATTTTTTTGGCTTATCCAAGTACATGGAACAAAGTTCGGTACTAGATAAAATGTTTTGAAGTATGTTGTTCATTTCATGAATAATTAGCTTTTTATAAAAATTTTCGCGATTAAAAGCTTCTAAATATTTTTGTCTTGTTTTTACGACTTTTCCTTCTGCTTTTTTGCGCTTGGTAATGTTAATGCCAACTCCATCAATCCTTATAATGTTACCTTTTTCGTTTTTTATAGGCACTCCATGCTCTCTAACATGAATAATTTTTCTTGTGTTTTTATGAACAACTCTATATTCAAGAATGTATTCCTTTTTTTTTTTTAAAGCTTCAGTATAATCTTTTAATGTTTTCTTTCTATCTTTTGGATGTATAGCTTTTAACCATGCTTCAGGATCATTGTAGCAATCTTCTGGAGAATATCCCGTCCAATCTTTCCACCGGTTTGATACGAAAGTTATACTACCAGTTTCATCGGGTAAGGCAGAAAAAATGACTTCAGGGATATTTTTTATTAATGTTTCGTATTTTTCTTTCGCTTTTTTTGCTTCCTCCTCTGCCCGCTGTTTATCCGCAATCAACTTCTGTTTTTCAAGTACATTCTTGATTTTTACAAATACTCTCTCCATATTAAAGGGTTTGGTGATATAAGCCGATGATCCTTCGTTCAAGGCGCTTATAGCCGTTTCTAGAGAGGCATGAGCGGTAATAATTATGACTTCCATATCGGGATGTATTTCCTTTAACGGTTTTATTAATTCTATTCCTTGGATATCGGGTAGTTTGATGTCTAGGAGAGTTATATTAAAAAATCTCTCTTTTACCCTCTCTATCGCCTTAAATCCCGTCCCAACAGTCTCTATTTCGTAGTTTTTTTTCTTCAATATGAGCATGAGGGTTCTACAGATGCTTTCATCATCGTCAACGATTAAAATGCTCTTTTTTTCGTCCATCTCTTAACCTTATAGCACCAAACCTTTTTTAAAAAAATGAATTATATTACTTTGAATCTAAAAACAAATATTCTTTCAAATTTAATAATTGAAGTTATATTTAATGTTTTTGATTCAAATATGTTTAAAAAATCTACATGAGAAAAAATAAATTTAATCGAATTATATAATAAATATTCAAAGGAGAAGTTTAAATATGACTAAACTCGGGCCAAAAAAGGAAAAGTATGACAAAATTTTATTAATGTATTCAGGTGGTCTTGATTTT
>JAUWRB010000214.1 GCA_030610785.1 Promethearchaeota archaeon
ATTGGCGTATATGGAATGGTTGGACCGTTATTAACGATAATTATATTCTTAATTATCAGTAATCCATTGTGGGAGTGGCTTCTACTTTTTTCTATACTTGCTTGGATAATACCTCTTTCGTTGGTAGTATTTCATAATTCTGAATAAATCTAAAGATCGTTTAGAAATTAAGCTTTCTTAAGGATTCAACGAAAAAGTCTAATTTCTTTCATGTTTATTTAAATATTTTTCATATTTTATACAAAATTGGTTGCGATTGCAACCCAATTACTAATTAATGTTTTTTTATATTAACTTAATATTAACTACTATTTCACGATTTAAGTTTTTTATAGAAATAGTATTTAACGAGGATAAGAATAATTTTAGATTAAGTTTAGTGTATAAATTAACTTCATTATAAAAAACTAATTATAAAAAATGATTAAGATGAATATTTTATTAACAGGTGCATTTGGTAATGTTGGGTTAAGTACCTTGGAAATGTTACTTAAACAAGGTCAATCAGTCAAATGCTTCGATATTAAAAACTCTAAAAACTTAAAATCGCAAAAAAAATTATTAAAAAATAGTCAATTCGAGACTATTTGGGGAGATATTACTAATTTGGACGATATTGAGAGAGCCGTACAAGATGTTAGTAATATCATTCATTTAGCAGCAATTATCGCTCCTTTAAGTGAAAAAATTCCAGAAATAGCATATAAAGTAAATGTTGAAGGAACAAGTCTACTAATCAAAGCGGCAAAAAAGTTAAGAAAGCCACCCAAATTTATTCTTGCTAGCTCTGTTTCTGTTTTTGGAAAAAAAATGAATGACCCGCCTCCACGAAAAGTAAATCATCCTATTAGCCCCACTGATAATTATACGCGTCATAAGGTCGAAGTAGAAAAAATATTACAAAAAAGTGGACTTTCTTGGCTTATTTTACGCTTGGGAGCGGTAACCCCATTGAACTTACCTACAAAATTAGACCCCATCTTTTTTGAGATCCCTTTAGATCAACGCATTGAGTTCCTATATACTAAAGACGCGGGAATGGCTTTTGCAAACGCAGTTTCTATTGATATTAATAATAAAATCTTGCTAATCGGAGGAGGGAAAGGATGTCAATTATATCAACGAGAATTCATTAAAAAATTACTAAACGCCATTGGGATTAGCATGCTACCTGAATCAGCTTTTAAACCAGTAAAAAAAAAATCAGATTGGTTTTATACCGATTGGATGGACACACAGGAATCCCAAGAATTACTCAATTATCAATCTTATTCTTTTGATCAGTATATAAATAAACTCAAGAAACTTACTGTCAAGAAAAGATTTGGCTTACGACTAGTTAGTCCCTTAGTAAAATTTAGCTTACTCTTGATGTCTCCATATTACAAATTTTTTAAAAGTAATGAAAGCGAATTAAATAGTTAGATAAATTTACCGAAAAAATATTCCATTGCAATATTTCTTGTATTTTTTAAATGTTTATTTACAGCTGAAACGCTTATTTTGAAATGTTGTGCTATTTTCTCGGCATTTATTTTTTTAGGTGATTTAAAATACCCCTGTTTAGCTGCGAAGAAAGCAATTTCACGTTGTCTTTTTGTAAAATTAGGAGATGGGATTGAAAAACGCCCTAAAGTCGCGTCTATTTTATTTTTTTTATTAATATCTGTCATTCCAATTATTTGATATGATTTTATAAATGATGTGAGAGTCTCGTTCAATTTGGAAAAATATTCTTTTTGGGTAATTATATTTACTAAAACAATTTCTTGAGAAATCGTGATTGGAAAAAGAAAAGCCCAAGGACCTGAATCAATAATGGGAAAAAACCCTTCCGGATTAGTTTGGTTCATTATAAAAATAATTTCGTTGTTTAATTGTTCTAATATTTCAAAAGAGGTTGGATTAAAACTTCTTTTAATAACTTCATTAAAATTAACTTCTTTAATATTAGACTTAACAAGGACTCTTAATAACGCAAAAAAATGATTTTGGTCGTATTGAAAAGCGTTTAAAATCTCGACATTCTCTAGTTCTCGAAATAAATCGACAAATCCAAGTTTTTCTATAAATTTTCCTGGTAGTTGTAATCGAATAATTTTCATGTTTATTCAAATATTTATCATTTTTTATAACAAAAATAGGTTGCGATTGCAACCCAAGTACTAATTAATGTTAATTTATATTAATTTAATAATAACTACTATTTCACGACTTAAGTTTATTATAGAAATAGTATTTAACGAGGATAAGAATAATTTTAGATGGAATCTAGCGTATAAACTAATTTCATTATAAAAAAATAATAGAAAAAAGATGATTAAGATGAATATTTTATTAACGGGTGCATTTGGTAATGTTGGGTTAAGCACATTAAAAGAATTAATAAATAGAGGGCACGATGTAAGAATTTTTGAAATAAAAAATTCCAGAAATAAAACACTTGCCAAGAAATTTCGAAACAAAATAGAAATAATTTGGGGTGATTTACGAAATTTTGAAGAAGTTGAAGTGGCTATAAAAGAACGAGATACCGTCATTCATGTAGCCGCAATTATACCTCCACTTGCAGATCATAATCCTAAATTAGCTGAAGCGGTAAATGTTGGAGGGACTCTGAATATTATTAAAGCAATTGAAAAACAACCACAAAAACCCCGGCTCATTTTTACTTCCTCAATAGCTATTTATGGAGATCGCCGTAAAAATCCTTTAATAAATCCCAGCGATCATCCTAATCCTAATGAAGACGATGAATATGCCAAACAAAAATTAAAATGCGAGGCGCTTATAAAAAAATCTAAACTAGATTGGGCTATTTTTCGATTAACATATATAGTTTCGCCGAATAAATTACAAATGGATCCTATAATGTTTGAAATGCCATTGGAAACTTCAATTGAAATTTGCGACACTAAGGATGTCGGGCTTGCTCTTGCGAATGCCGTGGAGAGTAATGAGATTTGGGGAAAAACATTGCATATCGCAGGGGGAGAAAAATGTAGAACAACTTATGCTGATTATCTTGATAAAATGCTAGAATTATTTGGTATTGGTAAAGGAGCTCTTCCAGCGGAAGCCTTCAATGAGAAAGAATTTCATTGTGGCTTTATGGCCACTGAAAAAAGTCAAGAACTTTTGTATTATCAAAGACATACAATTGATGATTATTATAGAGAAGTTAAAAAAAAGGTCGCTTTCATGCGAATTTTTACGATTACTTTTAGACCAATTGTTCGAAAATACCTCTTAAATAAATCACCTTATTATAAAAGTTATTTAGCAAAAACAAAGATTCAGGCGTGAAATTTTATTTTTTCTAACAAATTTTTTAAGGGAAAATCTTTTTAAAAGAAAATCTTTTTAAGGGAAAATTTAATTATTAATAAATTGTATTCTTATGAATTTTTTACAAAAATACTTAGATGATACAATTCGCGCAATTGAATTTATAACAAGAATGAATTTAAATACCTTTATCTCCGTAAAAAAGATAAGGAAATTTTTTCACATCGAACCATCCCATCATGTTGAAATCAATTTTTACTGGAGAAGTTTACAAGATTTGGAAAGAAAAGGAATATTAGAATGTTTAGGAACTTATAAACCAAAGAGATATCGCGTGATTAATTATTTTAAACTTTTTGACCTAGTTTATCATGTCTACCAAAAAGAAGTAGGCTTAATTTAAACATGTTATTAATTATTAAATATTCACATTGATTTCTTGATATTATTCATTTATTATATTATAAAAGTGGAATTTTACTTATTTTGATCTTTTTTTGAAAGATTTTTTAATTTCTCAAAAATTTTTCCGTTATAATTTTCGATAAGTTATAAAACTAATTATTTTGTTCGTTAGATTATCAAAAATAACGAATATTGAATTATATATAAATTCATAAATATAAATATAATAAAAATTTTAATAATTAATAAGTTAAAAAAATAAATGAAAAATTTCGAAATATATACAAAATTTATTACTGAAATTTATCATTATTAAACAAAAAAAAGATTAAATGTGAAATATAAACATATTTGTAAAAGAAATTGAGGTTGATGTGAAAAAGAAAGATGGAAAAAAATCAAATGCATCGGATTGATACAAAAGAAAAAATAGAAAAATTACGCGTGGGTTTTTACGCTTGTCAATGAGGCATTAATATTAAGACAAAGGTCGATTGTGGCGAACTCGTGGATTTTGCTAAAGAAATCGATGAATCTATTATCATTTCAAAGTTAAATGCGTTCTTATGTACTGAAAGCGGTCAAAATGAGATAATGGAAGATATTAAAGAAAAAAATTTGAACAGAATTGTTGCTGCTGCTTGAACTCCACGTACGCACGAACCAATATATAGGAGTTCTATTGAAAAAGCAGGTTTAAATCCATATTTCTTTCAAATGGTAAATATAAGAGAACACTCAAGTTGGTGTACAGAAAAAAAAGAAGATGCTACAGAAAAAGCAAAGATTCTAGTAAACGCAGGGATAAAGAGGGCAAAGCGCTTAGAAATAGTTCCTATTAGGACAGTACCTGTTGAGAAAGCAACATTAGTTGTAGGTGGTGGAATAGCGGGAATGAACGCGGCTCTTGATCTTGCTAATCAAGGAATAAAAGTATATCTAGTTGAAAGTAAAACTACTATTGGCGGACGTATGGCACAACTTGATAGGACATTTCCTACTGATGATTGTTCAATATGAATTTGCGGACCAAAAATGCTTGAGGTTAATAGACACGAAAACATTCAAATTCTTAGTTATGCTGAAGTGAAAAAAGTTGAAGGATATGTAGGGAATTACAATATCACCGTTGAGATGAAACCTCGATATATAACTGACGATTGTAATGGGTGTGGAGCGTGCTCAGAAGTCTGTCCGACATATGGTGCGAATTTTTTTGATGAATATTTAGGAGCAAGAAAAGCAATTGATATAGCCTTTGGGCAAGCAGTACCCTTTTTATACGATATTGATAGAGATATATGCATAGAATGCTTTTCATGTGTTGAAGCGTGTGAATTAAACGCTATTGATTTCAGTCAAACGCCAAAAGAAGTAATATTTGATGTAGGCACAATTATCATAGCAACAGGATGGGATATATACGAACCAAACGAATATGGCTATGGAAAATACGATAATGTAATTAATCAAGTACAATTAGAAAGAATATTAGCTCCTAATGGTCCTGTAGAGGGACATGTCAGAAGAATTTCAGACGCTAAAAAACCAAATGAGATTGTCTTTATTCAATGTGTGGGAAGTCGGGATACGGAAAGACCATATTGTAGCGGAGTTTGCTGCATGTTGGCTCTTAAAAATGCAAAATTGCTTAAAGAAGAATTTCCGGACGCTAGTATTACAATTTGTTATATAGATATGAGAACTAATGAGAAGGGTTTTGAAGAATATTATCAACGAGCCTTGGGTTCTGATATTAGAATGATACGTGGAAAAGTAGGTGAAATTACTGAAGATCCTGAAACTAAAAAAGTGAAAATTCGAGTTTATTCGTCTTTAACTGATGAAATTATAAGAATTAACGCAGATTTAGTAGTTCTATCGACTGCAGCGCTTCCTTCAAAAGGTACTCAACAGATTGCTAAAGTTCTAAATTTGGACGTTGATAAAAATGGATTCCTTACAGAGTCGCACTTCGGTTTAATGCCACAAGAAACTAAGATGAAGGGTATATTTATTGCCGGCTTTGCTCAAGGACCTAAAGATATTGCATATTCTGTTTCTCAAGCGAGAGCTGCTGCTAGTAAAGTAGCTGAATTGACC
>JAUWRB010000074.1 GCA_030610785.1 Promethearchaeota archaeon
CTAGTTTAATAATTTTGATGGGACAGGCTTTTGCACATTTTCCGCATTTTATACATTTTTTATTATCGAAATAGATGCTTGGAAGGAGTTTCATACCAAATCGTTTTATTATGAATTTATACGCTATTTTGACTTTCCAAGAATAATAATCCAATTTTTTCTTAGATAATTCCCAAATCGGATAATGATTTAAAATTTTAATGATTAATTTAGAAAAAATGCGAACTTTTCCTAAATCTTGTTGATTTGGGATTAAATGTTAAGTTGTTTGTAAAATAAAAATTTCATTTTTTAAAATCGTTCTAGATTTTTTTATAAATGGTTGAATTAACAATTTGATTTTATCATATACAAAAAATATAACATTTAATCTAATTTTTTTAATAAATAAAATAAAAAGAAATTAGAAAGAAAAAAATTTAAAAGTTAAAGTTTTAATTAAAATTATTTCTCTATTTGGAAATTTACTTGTACTCTTACTCGATATATGAGTTTATCTTGGTCTTCCTTTACCTTCACATCGCTTTCTATGATTTGAATATTTCTGATTCCACGTAAGGTATTTTTCGCTTCAAAATAACCCGTCTTCACGGCATCAGCCCAACTTTTTTCCGAAGTGCAGACAAGCTGGATACTTTTATAAAGAGCCATTTTTTTTTTCATCTCATTATTTTTTTAGTAATTTAAGTTTTACTTATCAAATATTTAAATATTATGATATTTGGTGAATTTTTCTTAAAATTTTATTTTAAACTTTAAAAAAATCATGCACAAGTTTTTAAAAATTCTCTTATTTTTATACCTTTATCGAAAATTTCATTTGCAAGCGAATCGTCTCCTATTTCGATACAGATTTCAGCTATTTTATCGAAAAAATCAGCGGCTTTTTTAAAATTACCGTCTATTAGAGCCTTTTCAGCGGAGTTAATAAGATTATCTCTTTCAAATATTGGTTTTAATAAAGGAGAGTCTTCAACACTTATGTCTAAAATGTCTGCGATAATTTGAATCATTTTATCTTGATTTTTTGGTTCGATAGCCACCATTGAATAAGTTTTTAGACCCATTATTTCTTCAATTTTTTCGACGTTTAAAGCATCGGGTAAATCTTGTTTATTAGCAATGATTGCTAGGTGAGCGTGGGGTGCTTCTTCCTTTATTAATTCTAAATAATTTTTACTTTTATCAACATTTTCAAGAGTTGAATCTGTAATTAATAATAAGGCATTACTTCCTTTAATATAATCTTTCCAAAGTGGATTAAACTGATTAGTTTCCTTTAAATCCCATAATAAGAACGTTAATTTTCCAATTTTAACAGTAGCAATGTCTACTGAATTAGTTGGGATATATTCAAGATGAATTTCATCTACTTTTATAAAGTTAGTTATTGTAGTTTTACCAACACCAGAAAATCCAATTATTGATATTTTTGGTTTTAAATTTCGATGAATGCCGTCAATTATGGGGTTTATAACTTCAAACACTGAAGGATCTACATCAATTTTAATAGAATCAGAAAAGACTTTCAAAAATTCTTTCGTGAACTCAAGTATTTTTGTTTTAATCTTGTTTAAATCATCAGTTAATCCAGAAACAAAAATAAAAATTAAATCTAAGTCCTTGTTTGCCATAAAAGATAATTTAAAGTTATAATAATCGAAATTACAAATTTCATTCTTTTCTCTTAAAAACGCGTCTTTTTTTATATCAGGTAAAAGACTTGTTAAATCTAAATTACTTAATGCTTTCCCGTAATTTCTCTCGTATAAAACCTTATCTTTAAAAACTATAAAGACTTGTCGTAGCATTTCTAACTCCGTATATTTAGATTATTTACTTTTCAATTCATTTAAATTGTAAAAATTACTGATTTCTTCTCTAACCTTGCCTAGCATGTCCTTTAATTCGTTTTCACTCAAAGTTTCAGAGATAATAATAATATTTTTAAATTTAGAACTAATATTTTCAAGATTACTCATGATATATCTTACAATTTTAGAACCCGCATCAAGTAAATTTACATTATAATTATTGTCAGCCGATTCATCAGATTTTTGAACCATTAGGATGATTTTCTGTTGCATTTGACTAATTAAATTAATGTCAAAATCAGGAGATATTATTTGAACCAAGATGTTGTTATTTTGATTAGTAATGAAACATATTGTTTTCGAAGCGTCTTTAATCGTGAAATTTACGATTTTTTTCAGTGACATTATTTCTTCGGAGATCTCACTTAAAACCTCAAAAAATGCGTTATAAGTCCTATAAATTAAATTGGGACGCAAGCTCGTGAAAAATATCTTTAATTCGATGGGAAGATTTAAAAGCTTCCGTATTTGATTTTCTAATATTGTAAATGTACCTTTTACTTTTTGATTTATTAAATCAATTTTATGAAAAAATAAAAAAAGTTTAGCTTTTTCACAGTTCCTTTTTAAAATCTCGAAGATTTTTTGGATTTCTTTAATGATTTCTTGAGTTTGGGAAGCCCATATCGGATAATCAAAAATATATATGATTGAATTGGAATTTTCAAAAGCTTTTTTTTGCTCGTTTTCGTCTTCTAACAAATATGGTAATTCTTGCCCCGATGTGTCAAAAAGTCCTACCGTTACATCCATCCACGTGTAAATAGAGGGAGTTATACCTCTAGTAGGCTCGAGAGGATGAATCATTAAATCTTTTGAATTTTTTCCCTCGAAAATTAACTCTTTTATAGTAGTTTTGCCCATTCCTGCCCTTCCGATTAACAGAACTTTCTTTGCCATAATAATTGCCTCATTTTTTTATAAGGTGGGTAAATGGTCGTGTAAATAAAGATAAAAATAAATCATTCAATATATTTAAAAAAATAGAAAAAATCTACATTTATAAATTTCTCTAAAAAGAAAGCAAAAACTATTAACATGTAAAAATTTTAAAATATCTCTTTATCATCAAACTATTAAAGAATCTGAATTCTAATGGAAAATGCGTTTTTTTTAAAGGAAAGCCTTAAAAACGCCTTAAAAATCTATTATAACCTTAATACAATGTAATTTGAAAAATAAAAAAAAGAAGAAATATTTAAGAGTTTGAAGCAATTCACGCTTCGAGATTTTCCAATATCACGGCAACGCCTTGGCCACCACCGCAACAAGCGTTAGCGCAGCCATATTTAGCTTTTTTATCTTTTAAGATACGGGCTAATGTGCCTGGAAGACGTACCATCGTGCTACCTAAGGGATGTCCAATTGCGGTCGCCCCGCCCATTATATTGACTTTCTCTTCAGGAATTTTAAAATGCTTCATGCAACTTAAGGTAACAACGCAGAAAGCCTCGTTAATTTCCCAATAATCAATATCATCAGCTTTTAAACCAGAATGCTCTAAAGCCATTTGAGTTGCTGGGACTGGCCCTCTTCCCATGACTGAAGGATCTACGCCTGCCCAACCAATTGAGACAATTTTCGCCATTGGTTTGAGACCTCTCTTTTTTGCTTCTTCAGCGTCCATGATGAGTGCAGCAGTAGCGCCAGCATTCAGCGGTGAAGAATTTCCCGCAGTTATAACGCCTTCTCTATGTCCTTCTCTTTCTTCGTATCCTTTTCTTCCACCGTTTTCCTTTAAAAAGAAAGGTTTTGAAAGTACACGCAATTTTGATACGCTTTCTAAATTCGATCTTCGGGCTGCCATGTCTTTATCAACCATCATTGGTTCTTCTACATTTCCATCTACATGTCCTTCTATTGGAATGATTTCACCTTTAAACCATCCTGCTTCTTGCGAATCTATTGTCAAGTTATGGCTTCTGACGCCAAATTTATCTAATTCTTCTCTAGTAAAACACCAGTCCTGCTCGTAAAGTTTCTGTGCGGTCTGAATCATGTTGATGGTTGTCATTAAATCGTATTGGGGTCGATACCACTTATCTTTCTTGCTAACCATTCCTAGATTTGGTCTAATATGTGGATTGTTCATGTCTACTCGAGTCATGTGTTCTACTCCAGTTGCCAAGCAAATTTTACTGTACCCAGTCATTATCTCCATCGCGCCAACATGAAGTCCTGAACCAGCGCTTCCACATTGTCTATCTACAAACAACGCAGGTACATGGACGGGAAAATCTGCCAAAAAGATAGGAAGTCTGCCACCATAAGTCCAGTTTTCATAAACGCCCATAGCGGTTCCAACTGTAACTTCGTTGATATCTTTCTTTTCGATTCCTTTATTAGCTAATTTTTCGTCAAAGAATTTCATCAATAATGTCGCAAGTAATTCGTCTCCGCGGAGTTCGCCAAAAACATCTCTTTCGGGTTGTTTTGGTCTTGAGCGTGAAAAAGCCGTTCGAGCGTAGTCTATTAGCCAAACCTCGTTTAATTCTACCATTTTTTAAGATCACTTTTTATTTTTATTTTTTTTTTAAATTTAATATTTGAATTCTTAAATTAGGAAGTTTAAAAAAAATATTAAAGTTTTTGATAATTCAATTTCTGAAATAAATAATTTTAATTTATAAATTTAGTAATTTTATTAAAACCTATTAAGAAAATATTAGATTTATTTTTATTTATAAAAGGTTTAGTTTTAATTATGTCAAATTTAAATGTTGATAATAGCACTCTGCCATTGGTTTCAATAGTAGCTGGTAGTACCTCAGATAAAGAAGTATATGAAAAATCAGAAAAAGTTTTAAAAGATAATAATATTCCTTACGAGCTGCAAATAATTTCTGCTCACAGAGATCCTGAGAAATTGGATGATTACATTAAATCGTGCAAATCATTAATATATATTGCAGTTGCTGGGTTATCAGCGGCGCTTCCGGGAGTGATTGCGTCAAAAACGGATAAACCCGTTATTGGAGTTCCTGTAAGTACTAAACTTGGAGGGTTAGATGCGTTATTATCCATCGTACAAATGCCACCAAAAGTTCCCGTGGGATGTGTTGGAATAGATCGAGGGGAAAATGCTGCTTATTTGGCTATAAGAATTCTTAATTTATTAAAAAAAAAAAGTTAGTATTATCATGAGCGAAAAATTGATCGAATTAGGAAAAAAAGCAGCGGCAGAAAAAGCTGTTGAAGAAAATGTTAAGCCAAACATGATTTTAGGAATTGGGAGCGGTTCCACGGTGGTATACGCCGTAAATAAAATTGCGGAAATGAATAAAGAAAAAGATTTAAACCTAAAATGCATTCCAACATCTTATCAATCATATAAGCTAATAATAGAAAATGGACTTAATTTAGTGTCGTTAGATCAATTTCCTGTAATAGATTTAGACATAGATGGAGCTGACGAGATAGATAAAAATCTCAATTTAATTAAAGGAGGAGGAGGATGTTTAGTTCAAGAAAAAATAGTTGCCTCAAATTCGAAAAAATTTATAATAATCGCAGATTTTAGAAAAGTTTCAAAAAATTTAGGAGAAAATTGGAAAAAGGGCGTTCCTATCGAAGTTATTCCAATGGCTCACGTTCCAATAACGAGAAAATTACAAAAATTAGGAGGAAAACCAGTTTTACGCATGGCTCAATCAAAAAGTGGGCCCTTAATTACCGACAACGGTAATTTTATTATCGATGTAGATTTCGGAATAATAAATAATCCTTCTGAGCTTAACGATAAAATTTTACCCATTCCTGGCGTTGTAGACACAGGTTTATTCTTAAACATGGCTTTTAAGGCATATATTGGCCAAGAAGATGGAAAAATAGTTATACTTAAAAAATAATAAAAAAAGCTAGAATATAAAATTTTTATTTTTTAAAGAAAATTATTAAGGAAGTTGTTAATATTCTTCGTTCAATGGCGGTGTACTATCTGTCTTTTGAGGCGGAGCGTAAAATTCGCCAAATTTTTTGGATCTTCTCTTTTTTAGGATTAGAATTGTTATTCCAATAATACTAGCTATAATTATAATAATGATAATTATAATTATAATGAACGAGACCATATCTAAAGGTACCTCTTCCTTTGGGATGGAGAGAGCGATAATAAAATCATCAGAGCCCCCTTCACTATCATAAACGGTAATATACATTATAGCTATATAATCGCCACCAGCCTCATAATCTGTTTCTGTTGGGATAATTTTCGTTCTTGTTCCATTTATGGAACTATAAGACGTGTTCTCTGGAATCGTAAAATTTCCCTCGTGTTTGCGATTTACCGAATTATATTTTAATTCTTCAACTTCAAATGTTTTTGGATAAATTAACATTAAATAACCCTCTTCAGATACGGAGCAAATAAAAAAATTAACGAATACTCTCATGTTTTTGCTTTTATCTTCGTAATTAACAGATTCATTTGCAACAACATTAAAAGTGAAGTTTTCCTTTTGAGATACCGTGTAGATATAGATACTTCCTCCTTCTGATGTGTCTGAAAACGATATATTGCCAGAAGTTCCGTAACTAAAAGTAGAATTCGCTTCTACGATATTAGGGTCGTGATTAATGACCGGAAAATAGTATCTTGGCGAATTTGGATTCGTATAATTAGAGCTTGAATTTAACGGTAACACGTAAAAAACGGCATTTCCGGAGGGATCACTTGATGACGGAGCGAAGGTGCATGCATATGTTGTTGAAGATATATTAGTTAAAGTAAAAGTTTTATTAACAGTTTTTTGCGTGTTATAAAACGATCCTGAATAAATTGCTAAATATGCGGTTACATTGTAAGTAGAATTATCTAACCCCGCTCGTAATGATATAGAACCACGTCTAGTAACATTTTCGGCGGTAACAGATAATGAGTTTATATTCGGAACTCTTGTTTCGTCATAATAAAGAATTTTTGAAGTTTTATTATAAGTTTTTGAGTCAATTGTTAAATTCACTCTAATTGTGTAAGGAATGTAGCTTGGATAAGGCAGATTATAAGTTTTGTTAATAGCAGTACCATTTGTTGATGATTCCATTAAAATAATTTGCGAAAATGTGTCGTTTTCAATAGTGACATTTATAAAATTTTTAAGAGTTATTGAATTTATTGGCACATCAGTGGCTTGATCTTTAGCGTGAACAGATATATTAAATTGAGAAATTGACGTTCGCTCGGAACTTAAACCAATATTGATAGATATATCGTCTTCCGGTAAGAGATATTCCATTAAATTATTTAACAATTTTTCGTGATCCTGAGAATAACCGGTTGAGTTATATCCATCAAATAACCAATGCAAATCTCCAAATGCAACAAAATTTCCTCTTGTTAACGAAGTTCTATTATATATTGCTGCGACTGTCTTTCCACCTATAGTCGCAATTGATTGATTTTCAGAGGTTGTAAAAGAATTTCCGTAATACCATGAAAATTTATCAACATCATCAAAAATAGAAGGTGCGTTAAATTCTGTAACGCTCTGTTCACTGACAGATGCTCCTATTCCTAACCAAGAATCATCCATGATGTTTTCATCGTTAATTTGAATGTCCAACCCTAAAGTATAAAACAGGTGATTAATATTCTCTGAACAAAGTTCTTGATAACGAGTTCCTAAAAATAAGATATTGCCTCCATTATCAAAATAATTTTTTAAATTATCAACTTCTAAAGAACTATAAGGTAAGATTGGATTCTGTAAAACTATTAAATCGTATTGAGCCAACTTTTCTTCAGTTAATAGCGAATTATTTTTATCTACATCGTAATTTGGTGTCCAGTATTCCATTCCATAATCAATTGATATATCTTTTTTAGCAATATCGTTCATAGCATCGTAAAAACCTATTTGATAATAAGAAAATTCTGGAAATAAATCATTCATCCCATGATAAGATTCCATTAAAATAAGATGCTCGGGCATTCGAATTTCTAGCGTTATATCAACATTAACATCTTTGTATAAAGTACCTCCTTTAGTTAAGTTTAACTGAAAATTTCTTATACCCGGTTCTGCTTCATTTTCGATTTTAATTCCTAAAGAGATAAAATCTATCCCACCTGAAGTATTTGTCTTATCTAACGAAAGAGAAACACCCTCAATGTTATTTGGTATACTCACGTTAAATGTACTTTTTTCACCGGAAATTACGGTCAAGTCGAATTCTTGATAATCTCCCGGAAAAGATAAAAGTTCGTATGGCTTAATCGGTAACACGTCCGGAAATATTTTGGCAATGTCGTTCACATTTGTTTTATTTTTTTTTAATAAAAAATCATACGACGCAGATATATTTATTAATCCGGCTCCAGATTTTAAAAAATCATCGTTATCATTATTTTCAAGCTTCTGTGCTCCTTCTAGTAAAGCAATTCGAGCCGTCTGAGGAGTCATTTTAGGATAAGCTTGCTTTAATATAGCTAAAGCTCCTGAAACAATGGGACAAGACATGCTTGTTCCAGATAGTGGGATATAATCAGCATCGCCGTAAAAATCGAAATAATCGCCGATAAATCTCTTTTCTTTTGAGATTACCGAATCCTTTGCTTCTGTTGATATTATATTCACTCCTGGCGCTACAACATCAGGATACCCTAAATAAGAATATACAGGACCCCAACTACTGAAGGATACTAAGTCGTCATTCTTGTCTGTAGCTCCTACAGCAATTACATTAACACCCGAAGCGGGTGAAGAACCGGTAAAGTATCCCGGGCCAGAATTTCCTGCCGAGGCAACACAGATTATGCCCCTACCAACCGCAACGGAAAGAGCTGAAGTTATAGCATCGGAAGCGTCGGGATAGCCTCCGCCAATACTTAACGAAATAATGTCAGCTTCAGCACCTCCTAAATCTTCCTTTTTTGCACACCAATCTATGGCATCAACAATATCACCTTCTAACAATGAACCTGTAGCATCTCCCGCACGAGCATTGATCAACGATACGCCCGGAGCTATTCCTTGATATTTATTAGAAGAACCGTTCCCGCTACTTCCAATAATACCTGCTACATGCGTTCCATGACCGTTCGCATCGTTATAACTATCTTCATCAGTTACAAAATTTTCGTTATTTATAATATCTAAATCGGGATGGTCGTATATTCCCGAATCAATGACAGCAACTTTGACACCCGTGCCATCGTAATTAACGAGATGTGCCCCAATTGTTGATAGCCACCAATTCGAAAAACTACCGTTGTCTAAAGAATCCGATGTGGGGCTATAATCTTTAATAACTGGAGTTTTAAAAGTTTTTGATTTGTAGATTTTTTGTATGGCTGAAATTTCTCCGAATAAATTTTCCTTACCAATTAATTCAAAAGGATTACACGACAGATAAGTACCAGGAATTATGTCGTAATTACTTAACACTTGATAATCCTCAAAATATAAATCAATCAAGTTAATTCGATCTTCCTTTTTTGTATCTTCGTCAAATAATACGATTATTTTTACATTTTTGGGGTTATCATTTCGTGTTAATGATAAATTAGCTAAAAAAACTTTCAGTGAATCGTCAAAAATCGAGTTTTTATCGTTTAATTGTTCTTTTAAGCGAAAATTATTAATATTTTTTTGTTCTGAAAGAATAGAAGAAAATAAAGCGTCATCTAAAGCAATTTTTTGATTTAAACTTGAATTATCAGCATTCGCTAAACCTAATCCAGAGCTTGGACTAAGTAAAAAATTTATACATATAAGTAAAATAATGATTTTATTAGCTTTAGTTTTAAACTTAATCATATATATCAAACATGTTATTTAGTCTATTTAATTTTTGTTTTAATAATAAAAAATAGTAATTTTTTTTATAAATCCGACACATAGTATCTTAATAAGAATGATCTTCTGTTTTTTATTTATAATTTTTATATTTTAAAAAAAAATGGGGTCGTGGATTAGCGGAAGATCGCTTGCTTGGCATGCAAGAGGCCGCGGGTTCAATTCCCGCCGACTCCATTATTCTTCTCCCAGTTTTTAACACTTAGTCTCAAATATTAAATATCCCATCTTTAAAAAAATAAGGAATTTGAACAATTAGAATTAAATAATAGCCTTGGAATTAATAGTTTTTATTTACAAAATTCGTCTTAATTATAAAAAGCATGTAATAAATAAATTTTATAATAAAAACCTTTATTAATTAATTAATCCTGATTATTTGAAAAAAATATATCAAAAAAGATTAATTTGCCATTAACAAGCATATCAAAAAAAGATTTAATTCCAATTATTTTAGTAGTTTTTCTTCTTTTCATCTCTATCGCATGTGCCAACATGCTAATTCCATCTTACGGCGTAATAAGAGAAGAATTTAACATCCCTGAAGCGTTAATTGCAATTCCAGATGCGTTTTTCGTGTTAACGAGCGCTCTTTTTGCCTTAATATGGGGATATTATACTGACAGAATAAATCGGTCTAAAGTAATCATGGCAGGAGCGTTTTCATGGACTATAGGAATGCTTTTAACAGCTCTTAGTTATAATTACCCCATGCTTATAATTTCCAGAATGGCTAGTGGAGCGGGATTAGGATGTGTTTTGCCTGTAGGTTATTCTATTATTTCAGATGCTGTACCTCCAGATGAAAGGTCCGGATGGTTCGGGACCTTGGCAATACTTTCTTCGATATCTAATGGAATTGGGCAAGGGTTATCCTCTTTTTTAGGACCACTTCTAACTTGGAGGTTCCCTTTCCTTTTATTATCTAGTATTAGTATCATAATTATTTTTGTATTGTTTTTTATCAAAATCCCGCAAAGAGGATCAAGTGAAGATGAGCTGATTGATTTAACGGAATTGAACTTAGAATATAGTTATAAAATCTCAAAAAAAGATTTAAAACAAATTTTAAAGAAAAAAACAAATCGTTTTTTAATAATTCAAGGTTTTTTTGCCATTATTCCGGGAACGATTTTAGTGTTTTTCATGACATCAATGCTATCAACGCATTATTTTAACGAGTTACCAGTAGAAATACGACTGCAAACGGCCACCATTTTCGCAGGGATGGTTGGTATAGGGTATCTCTTAGGAAATGCTCTTTTATCCTATATAGGAGATATATTATATCGGAGAAATAAGAAATATCGAGCTAAATTTGCAACTATTTGCATGTTATTAACGGTTCCTTTCACAATCATGA
Source organism: Promethearchaeota archaeon (assembly GCA_030610785.1). Taxonomy (GTDB): domain Archaea; phylum Asgardarchaeota; class Lokiarchaeia; order Sigyniarchaeales; family SOKP01; genus JAUWRB01. The sequence goes on from JAUWRB010000074.1 coordinate 11,034, forward strand.
TGCTACTTGCTATTCAACCGATTAGTTCTGAATTTGTCTCTAAAATGAATTATCCGAATTCTATTCCTCCTGAGGAAATAATAAATTATATTTTTTTAACGATAGTAGAAGTGTTTAAAGCATATCCTAACTATATTTTTTATTTTATATTTGCTTTTATAGGTTCTATTTTTTCAACCGGATGGGTGTCAAATAAGAACGCAGTGATGATAGATGTTAATCTACCAGAACATAAAGGCACTGCATCTTCATTTTTTAGTCTTTCTGAACAAATTGGTAAAGGAATCACGCTATTAATATCATTTACATTGATATCAATTCTTGGTTCTATTTTTAACATGATGTTTATTGCGGTGTTATTCTGGATTCCCGCAGGTGTCTTGTGGTTTTTTGCAAGCAATAGCGTTGAAGAAGACATGATTACAAAGTCAAAAAAATTGTCGGAAAGGAACCAAGTGAGTTTAATTGATTTTATTTTTGAATTAGAAATTCAAATGGATAGAGCAATCCAAAAAATTCAAGATTCAAAATATTACATCCAATCAGATGAAAAACGATTCAATCAATTGTTAGACGACGCAATAAAAATATTTATATTCACCGAACGAGAAGGAGAATTTCGAAGTATTACGAATATTGAAAAAAAGGCACATATAATGAAATTAAGAGCTTTATTAATTAAGCAAGAGACAAAAAAAATTTATAAGAAGTTTAAAAAAGAGAGATTAACAGCAAGAGAAATTGAAGGATTTAAAGAAGATTTAATACAAATACGCTTAAGAATAAGCGAATGGGAAAAAAGTTCTTTCGGAAAAATTCAGACTTATTATGAGGATGCATATTTAAAAACTCTTGAAGCAAGATTACTTAGAAAAAACGATTTATTAAAATGCCTGGGTAAAATTTCTCAAGCGATCGGAATTTACGAGAGCGTCAAGCAACTTTTAAACGAAAGAATTGAAAATATTAATGAGAAATCGGATTTAACTGAAGAGGATTCTATTGTATTTAATAAAGAGCAAGAATTATTTAATACATGCTCTAAATCATTAATAGCGACAAATAAATTGAAAAAGGAATTCGAAAGCGTTTTTAATCAGCTAAGTGAAAAGGGAATACTTAGAGAAGACTTGATAAAAATTTCAGAACTTACATCAGAGTATCGAGTGGACATATATAAAATAATTGTTGATACTTTTGGACACGACTCACGCATGAAAAACGCAATCATGGATATTTTAAAAAAAATTGATAATATTTTTGATGAATACGATTTTGATATCGACTTTAAAGTTTTTTAAGAAAAAATTATTTTAATTAACCATTTTTATATATTGAATTATTTTTATGACTGAATATAACTTCTTAATTGTTTAAATTATTTAATTCTATTTTTAATAAATCAAGTAAATCATTTCTTTCGGATTCTGTAAGCTCCTTCATTGATTTTCCTTTAGAATGATAATGGTCAGGAGAATCAACTAAACACAAATTAAGTAAGAAGATTAAACAATTCCTAACTCTTAAGTAGCTTGCTGGCGTTTCTTCAAAGTCTTTCATTAATTTTATTAAAACATTACTAACCCAAATTTTACCTTGAAGTGATTTATATAATTCCTTTTTCAGATAAAATTTTTCCAAAATATCGTCGAAACAATCGTCCATTTTTTAAAAAAATCGTATATTAATATTAATCAAGTTGATTTCTAAAAATTCAAATGTTGAATCGGATATTTATAATTATCCATGAAATATTGATTATCAACCCTATCAATAAATTTGAATAATTATTCTTGAAATTATAAATATTGTTTATAATTTAATAGGATAAACTCCATATTTCTTAACGGTATCAATCATTATTTTTACATTTTTATATTTACAAGTACCCAAAATATCCGAACCTGCCCCTAAGATATATCCCCCCCCAATTGCCGCTTCTTTTATAGCTTGTTTTGTGGCATTTATTGTATCTTCGGGCGTTCCATAAGTTAAAACATAGGTAGCTGAAATATT
>JAUWRB010000242.1 GCA_030610785.1 Promethearchaeota archaeon
TACGACTGAATTAACTATAGCAGTCTCAGAAGCAGGGGGTTTAGGCGTAATAAGTCATACCAACTTATTTGGAAAAAGTAGCATTTCCGAATTAAAGAAAAACATGGAATATGTTGTTGAACATACTGATAAACCTTTTGGATTCAATATTAGAACGTCAAGAATGCAAGTAGACGCTCCAACTCTCTGTCGTTCAATTCCAAAATTTATCATGAGAAATCCAAAAATTAAGGACCAATGTAGATATGTTATAACCAGTGCTGGAACCCCTAAGATGATTCAAAGCAACTCATTCAAGAAATTAAAAGAAAGTGGATCCAATATAAAGCATTTTCACGTTGCGCCAGCATTATGGCTTGCTGACAAATGCGTTGCTGCCGGAGTTGATGGCTTAGTAGTTACGGGAAGCGAAGGTGGGGGCCACCAATCTTACGAAAAAATTAGTACTTTAGTGTTACTACAACAAGTTAAGAAAAAACATCCAGATATCCCCTTAATTGCGTGTGGAGGATATGCTACTGGAGAAAGCTTGGCTTCTGCTTTAGTAATGGGTGCTGGAGCCATAGCAATGGGATCAAGATTTATCTCGTCAAAAGAAAGTGAATTTCACGAAAAATACAAAAATATAGTTCCTTCAGCAAAAGCGGAAGATACTATTTTAGTCACTGGCGTACTAGGGCCCATACGGTTATGGAAGAACAACTACTCCCTACACCATGGGCTTGTTGCTGATAAAACAGAAAAAATGGCTTTAGAAACTCAATTGACGCAAGAAAAATTATTAGAAGATCAAAAACACTATGAAATGATATACGATGGAAATATCGAGGAGGGTGCCGTTCTTTTAGGCCAAAGTATCGGTCTTATCAACTCAATTGATAGTGTAAGAGATATTATTGATAATATTGTTAATGGCGCTGAAAAATGCTTAATAAACTCCATTAATCTCATTAAAGATTAATTTTATCTTGTAGAAAAATAAAATATTTCCCCTTTTTTTTAATTTAAGTGAAATTTAAACATTAAGAAAAAATATTTTCTATTAAAAATAAAATTTTGAAAAATAACATTAAAATGTCAGAAAACAGAAAAGAAATAGATTCATTAGATTATAATACATATTTTATTGAAAGAGATGCATTATTGGTTTCTATGGGTAAAGATAGTAAAATCAACCCCATGACTTTAAAATGGAAAACCATCGGTGAATTATGGATGCTTCCCGTAATAACAATTGCCGTAGCTCCAAGTAGATACAGTTTTAAACTTCTTACAGGAGAAATCCAAGAATTTACGATTAATATTCCTTCAAATAAAATTCTCAATACATTAGATATTTGCGGAACACTTTCAGGACGCAACATTGATAAAATAAAAGAAGCAGATTTAGAAATTATTAGTGGGAAAAAAATTAGAGTTCCAACCCTTAAAGATTGTAATTTGAATTACGAATGCAAAATAGTGCATTCATGTAAGTCAGGGCAAATGGCCAGTCATCATTTATTTTTTGGAGAAATCTTAATTGCATATGCCTCAAAAGAGATAATTAAATAAAGCAACTTATTGAATTTTTCATAAGATGTGGTTACGGTTCTTCTTTGCTTCCAATTCAGAAATTTTTTTCTCTATTTCCAGAACATCCATAATAGTTTTTTCAGGAATTGAATTATATAATTCCAAGACATATTTCCATCTACTTAAAGCATTATTTATTTTATTTATTTTTTCTTCTTTTGTAGCTTTTTCTATTATTAATTTAATTTTTTTTATTTTTTCTTCAATTTCAGGCGGGATTATCTTCAAACGAGCCATATTCACTTGTTCTTCATTTTTTTTTTCTTTAATAAGATTATCAATCCGAGCCTGAAACTGTTCTTTTATTTTTTTTTTAGCTAAGGATTCTACTCTTGTTTTTTTAAGATATTCTATTTTGTAATTTTCAATTTTTTTTCTTTCTTCGTACAATATAGCGACTTGATCGAACCAACCAACGGTCTTGAAAATTTCGATAGCTTCTCTGTAAACTTCTTTTGCTTTTTGAAATTCATTATTTTTAATTAAAGCTCTACCATTTGATAAGAGTTTTTCAGCTTTTTTGAGAAGAATAACTTCCTCCTTCTTTTTTTCTCCAATTTCTCTAATTTTTTTTATTTTTTCCTCTTCTTCATTTTTTTTTTTATCATCTCGGTTATGAACACGAGCGTGATATTGTGTCTCTTTTTTATCATTTCTTAAATTTTCATCAATTCGCTCGCGTATTTTCTTTCGTCGTTCGTCTGCTTTTATCAATTCTTTTTCTCTATCCATTTTCTTGTTTTCTCCGTGTAATATTATTAAGTTTGTTTGTTTGTTTTATTTTCATATTAGGCTAAATTTAAAAACTTTTCATGTATTAAAGCCTATAAAAAAAATCTAGTTGAATTAATCCAGATTCTTCTCGCAATAACAACCGGTAGAATTTAAAATCTTTTCTCCACAAGGGCATGTTTTAGGATGACCATATTTTTCGCAGATTTTATTTATGAGATTACAAGATAATAGTAAATTGAATTTTTCACTTTCTTCATGTGCTTCTTTTACGCTCAATCCTAATTCTTCGTATAAAAGAACCTCCATTAATTGTGCGTGGCGGATCAATTCAGTAGCGATATCTTTGCCACTTTCTGATAAAATAGCGGGTTTATATCGCTCATATTTTACATATCCTTCTTTTTCCAATCTCTTTACGCAACTACCTAAAGTAGAATGAGGAATATTTAATAATTTTGACAATTTTCCAATTTTTTTTGGACTTCCGGAACGATACATGTATTTTAAGACTTTAAAATCCAAATCTAACATTTTTCTTATACTCCACTAAAGTTTTAAGTTTGGATTGAAATATTAAAGATTTGATTAATTCCTTCCTGAACTTTCGGATTTTTAGGATCTCCATCATAAACAATTGATCTATTTAGTAATAATAACCTTGAACAATAAGGAATTAAAAGATCTAAATGATGATTTACACCAATTATGGTTATGTTGAATTTTTTGTTTAATTCAGTTAGTAATTCCATTAAATCTTTTGTCATGATAAAATCTAAAGAGCTTGTTGGTTCATCTAATAAAAGAGTTTTTGGTTTTGAAACCAAAGCTCTTGCCACCATGATTTTTTGCAGCTCCCCACCTGACAAATGCCCAATGGGACGGTTTTTATAATTTCCCATGTGAACATTGTGAAGCGCCTTTTCAGCAAGTTCATCATGCTCTTCTTTTAGAGGTTTTAAAAAACCCACTTTACCATATAAACCCATTTTTACAACTTCTAAGACTGTAGCGGGAAATGATTTACTTACAGAAAAGTTTTGGGGCACATACCCAATATTAATACGCATTTTTTTTAAATCGTTAGAATTAAATAGTTTTATAGTTCCTTTAAATGGTTTAATAAAGCCTAAAATTGTCTTTAATAAAGTTGTTTTCCCAGAACCGTTCGGGCCGAAAATTCCTATATAATCTCCTTGATATATCTCTAAATTAATATCATTTAAAGCAATAATACTTTGATATTTTACTCCTACATCCTTTAGACTAATTATAGGTTCCAATATTAACTCAATAATGATTTTTTATTAGTTTCTAAATATATTTTTTGTTAGCTCGTAATTTTACGCTAGGTCGTAATTTAAGAATTATTTATAATTTAAAAATTATAAATCTTATCTTTTAAGATTTTCTTGTTCGAATAATCGTGAAAACAACCACAAGAGCAATAGTAGCAATTCCAATTATAACGAATGTCGTCAAAAATGTTGTAGATATTATTGGAGGATCGCTAGGATTAAGCAATGCCAATAAATTAGTTCGGATCATTTGCTCATATGATGTGATTTCTACCGGAACACCGTTTATATAAAGGTTCACGTTCAATAAAGGAGTTAAAGTTGAAATTTTAGAACCTGTAGTTCTTGCTATTTCATATACATTTTCAGTTTCGTGTTGAGGGTTAGTAATCATTAATTGACAATTTTCTTCAGTCATCACATCAATTATCTGAGCAATATCTTCTGCCGAAGGCTCTTTTCCTTCTCCTTGTTCTACCGCAGCTAATCTTTCAATTCCGAGTTTTTGAAACAAATAAAAAAATGCGGGATGATTAACTACAACTTTAGTACCTTCTAAATCTTTTTTTCGTTTATTAATATCACTTAAAACACTATCTAATGTAGCCATATATTTTTCTGCGTTAGCTGAAAAAGTCGCAGCATTTGAGGGGTCAGCCGCACATAATGTATTTTTAACTTCTGTAGTAAAGGTTTTTATATTTGTAGGATCCATCCAAACATGGGGATTTTTAATATTATCCATTACAGGGTCTGGTTTCATCATATAAGATTTAACTAGTTTCACTACTTTAGAATCCTCCCACTCTGTTTTCCACCATGGTTCTAAACCTTTTGGTCCCATTCTAAATATAATATCTGCTTCTGCTAACGATATCATTTCGCTTGATGTAGGTTCGTAAGAATGCGGGTCTTCCGTACCATCAACGATTACGGGCACTGCTTCACCTATTATGCTTTGAATTATATCTTGAACGATTGTAGATGATGCAACAATATTTAAACTTGTACCTGATGGCTTTATATTAAGTTCCTCAGGATTTTTTATATCAATGGCATTTACAGAATAGCTCGTTGGAAAAATAAATACAATTGTTAACCATATTACTAAAATGGTTCCTAATATACGACATTTTGAAACTCGTTTAATTCTGAACACCTTGATCTTTTTTTTATTTAAAAATATTCTTTTACGAAATATCGTAATTTTTTTTTATTTAAATAGTTTACGATCATTCGTAAAATCTACGAGACAGTAGGTCAGAAGTAAATCAAGTCGATATGGAGCAATATAAAGGTAAAAGTTATTTTTTTATCATTTTTTCGTCAATATCATAAATTTGAACAAATTTAAATAACATTTAATATCTCTTAAATTAATACAATTACTATTTTTATAAGAACAATTAAAAGTTAGAAAAACCATAATATCTTTGAATTAAAGAAATTTTATTATTTTGTCAAGAAGAGATAATGATATTTACCAATTTTTTTGAAGCATTACTAAAATATGAATTCATGCAACGTGCGCTTTTAGCTTCAATTTTAGTAGGAATCA
>JAUWRB010000160.1 GCA_030610785.1 Promethearchaeota archaeon
AGCATTAAAAAAAGGTTTTGAAAACACGCTTAATATTCAATTAAAAGAAGGCACTTTTTCTGAATATGAATTGGAATTGGCTGAAAAATTAGTTGTAGAAAGATATCAAAATAAAGAATGGTTGGCCAAATATGAGTGATAATATAGAATTATATAATAATATTAAATTAGGAGCTGCTTCTTGGTCAGATTATTCAAAACTATTAGAATTAAACGAGGAGGAATTTAAACCATTTTTTATTCTTGCCCAAGAAATTAAAAAAAAAATTTTTAATAATGATTTAAAGGTTTATATTCCAAACGTGAAATTTCCCGCGGTTAGCATAACAGGAGGAGAATGCGCCTTAAAATGCGAACATTGTAATAAAAAATACTTAAATGGGATGAAATCACTCGTGACTAATGAAGATTTAGAGGCATTTTTATTGGATTTAGATAAAAACGAAGGTTTAGGAATTTTACTTTCAGGCGGGTGTGAACCTGATGGATCTGTTCCATTATTAAACTATTTAAATATAATAAAAAAAATAAAAACTAAGACAAATCTAATCATAAATACTCATACAGGCTTACTTAATGAAGAGACAGCAGAAAAATTAGCAAATGCGGGAGTGGATATTGTTTCTTTTGACATTAATATGGATGAGGAGGTCATTCGGAATATTTATCATTTAGAAAAAAAATTAGATGATTATAAAAGGGCAGTTGATCTCTTAAGAAAATATAATTTAAACATTGTTCCTCATATTTGTGCCGGGTTATATTATGGAAAACTTCACAAAGAATTAGATTCTATCAGATTTATTAAAGAATCTGGCATGAATCCGTCCATAATTGTAATTATTGCATTAATTCCACCAAAAAGTAATAATAAATTCGAAAGGCCAACTCCTTTAGATATTGCTAAAGTTATTGCAGTTACACGTTTTATTTTTCCAAACACAGAAATTTCGTTAGGCTGCATGAGACCTCGAGGAGATATTAAAATTGAAATAGAAAAACATGCTTTAAAGGCGGGAATTACTAGAATTGAAATTCCATCTCCAAAAACATTGAAATATCTAAAAAAAATAAATCCGGAAATAAAATTTAAATTCTTTTCTGCGTGTTGTGCTATTCCCGACAAATTTGAGAAAATGGCAAAAAGTAAAGATACTGATATCAAACGATATCTAAATATTTTATAAATATCAAATAGGATATTATATAAATATCAAAAATGGATATATAAAAATATTAAAAATGGATAAATTCGATCTCATTAGAAATAAATTTAAAAATGATAATTACGCTCAGAGTTTAGGCATTATTTTAGATGAGGTTACTGAAACTACTGTAAAAATGCATTTGAAACTAACTTCAGAGATGAATAATTTTCGTGGAGCACCTCACGGAGCAGCGATCTATAGTTTAGCCGATGCGGCTTTTTCAGTTATTGGAAATAATCAAAATAATATATCTGTTGCTCTTAATTGCAACATAAATTATCACGCTCGCCCAAAATCTGATCAAATTTTACATGTAAAAGGAGAATTATTAAAACAAACAAGAAAGATTGGTACATATCTTTTTAATTTGTTTACAGAAAAAGATGGAATTAAATTAAAAATTGCTACAATGATGAGCACGCTATATCGTACAGGAAAGCCGTACGATCCAAATTTAGAGGTTTTTTAGAAAAAATGACAAATGAAATAAAAATAATGGGACTTAACGGAATTCCACTCATAAAACCAGGAGATGACATCCCTAAAATCATTTTTAATGCGTTAAAGAGTAATAATATTACCTTAAAAGATGGAGATATAATTCTTATTGCTCAAACGATTATTTCAAAAAGTTTGGGTCGAATTATAAATCTAAAAGATATTACACCAAGTAAGAGAGCTAATGAAATTTATCAAAAAATAACCCCAAAAGCTAAGGATTTTGGGATACCAATTAAAAGTCCTGAACTTATTCAGGCAATTCTGGATGAATCTATTGAGATTATAAAAAGTGAACATGTTTTAATCACTGAAACTAAACATGGCTTTGTATGTGCCAACGCTGGAATAGATAAATCAAATATTGAAGGTGAAACTAATGTAACACTCTTACCAGAGGATTCTGATTTAGAAGCCGACAATATTCGAAAAGACCTTAGAGAATTAACAAATAAGAATGTAGCAGTTATTATAACCGACTCATTCGGAAGACCCTTTAGAATCGGGGCAGTAGGTGTTGCTCTGGGAGTTTCTGGAATCGTTCCAATTATAGATAAACGAGGAGATAAAGATTTATTTGGATATGAATTACAAAGCACTATTATTGGTCAAATAGATAATCTATCTTCTGCTGCCCAATTATTAATGGGTGAATCTGATGAGGGAAGACCCGTTATAATTATAAGAGGTTATGTTTTTCAATTGTCCGAAAATGCTTCAATTAACTTAATTCTAAGAGAAAAAAGTTTAGATTTGTTTAGAACAAAGAATATCCTTAGAACTCGAAGAAGTTATAAATTAGAATTTGCCCCAAAAATCGTTGATAAAAAGATTATTGAAGAATGTATCGAACTAGCGAGATGGGCACCAAGCGCTCATAATTCCCAGCAATGGCGATATATTATTATGGACAAGGGAAAAAATCGAGAAAAGCTTCTAAATAGAATGAATAAAAAATTAAGAGATGACTTAGAAAAGGATGGAAAATCAGAAGAATTCATCAAAAATAAAATAAACCGAACAAGAGAGAATTTCTTAGGAGCTCCATTTTTAATTCTTTTATGTTTAGATAAAAAAGACATTGAGGTTTATTCCAATTCTGAACGAGCTCAAAACGAATATATTTTAGGGGTTCAAAGTATTAGTGCTTCTGCGACTTATTTACTTCTGGCGTTTGAAATGAAAAATATTGCAGCCTGTTGGTATTGCGCTCCTTTATTTTCACAAAAAATAGTTAAAGAAGTATTGAAACTTCCTGAGTCTTTTATTCCCATGGCTTTTTTTACGGCTGGATATCCAATTAAAAGTCTTAAAGCACCAAAGCGAAAAGATCTAAATGAAATTATCTTTAATCTATAATTATAATAGGATTAACAATATATAATGAGCGAAATTTTTTTATTATTTGCCGGGGGAGTTGGAGCTGCAAAATTTATCGAAGGTTTAGTCAAAGTAGTCGACCCAGAATCCCTTAAGATCGTTGTTAACACGGGAGATGATATTGAATTATTTGGGCTTAAAATATGTCCCGATTTAGATATAATAACATACACATTAGCAAATTTAATTGATAAAGAAAAAGGATGGGGTTTCATTGATGAAACATTTAATTGTTTAAGTATACTAAAGAAATATTATGATATAGGATGGTTTAATGCTGGTGATAAAGATTTAGCCACACATATTTATCGTACTGAATTATTTAGACAAAACTATAGTAAGGATGATATCACGAAAAAGATTTGCAAAAAATTAGGTGTTAAGGCTGAATTAATTCCGATGTGCAATGAACCCGTAGAAACATACATTAAAACACCTAATGGGACAATAAATTTTGAAGAATATTACATAAAATATCAATGCAAGCCAGAAGTTCTTGGTATTGAGTTTAAAGGGATAGAAAAAGCAAAATCAATAGATAGAGTTTTAGAATATATAAAAATTGCTAAAAAAATCATAATTTGTCCATCAAATCCTATTGTTTCTATTGGAACTATCCTTCAAGTAGAAGACATGAAGGAGGCTCTTATTAAAGTTAAAGATAAGGTTCATGCCATCAGCCCGATAATAGAAGGAGCAACGATTAAAGGTCCAGCGGATAAGCTGATGAGATGCTTAGGATTAGATGTTTCCTGTGTCGGAGTAGCAAAATATTATCAAAATTTTTTAGGGCACTTCATTATTGACAATAAAGATTGTAAATTAAAACCCGAAATAGAAAATTTAGGAATTAAAACTTATTGTTTTAATACTTTAATGGTAAATTTAAAGAAAAAAAAAAGATTAGCTCAATTTATAATTAATATTAAATAGATAATTACGTGTAAGGACAATAATTAAGCGGTTTCTGTAGCGACCTGTGCTGATTCTCCTTCTTCCTTTGGCTCCTCTTCTTCCTCACCTTTTTCTTCCACTTTAACATAGTCCCCCACCGAGGCCAATATTTCTTTTATACGACCTTCTTGTTTCAATCGAATAATTAAATTTCTATGCTTAACATAAGAAATAATTTGAGAAATCACGGGAAAGAGCAACATTAAGGGAATTAATAATGTTATGACAACTTCGGGAGAATACATTGCTACACTTTTAGTAATTGCTGGAGGTAAAAAGAAAACATTATCAAAGAACCAGAGGGGATGAATAATAATAAAACTTATGACGATAAGTAAGCTCATGCGAAATAAGAACGTTATTACTGTTGATGTTAATAAACCCCTGGAATGTGGTGCTGCAGATTTTGCGGTTAAAGTGTCTCGTGCTTCTGGATCTTCCCGAAATAAGCGCTCAATATATCTTCCAAGCCTCCTCGTTTTAGACGCGGCTGAAACTAATTTCTTTTCTTCTGCTTCTAATTTTTTCCTTTCAATCATTTCCTTCACGTACGAGAATCTTTCGCTAGTCCTTGAAAGAAACTTTCCAATAGCTTCTTTTTCTAAACCAAGTTCCTCCTTTCTTTTTTTAGCTTCTTCTTTAATTTTATCGACATTAGCAATTATAAAATGAGATTCGCTACGAATAACTTTTAATTGAGATTCTAATCTACTACTTCTTTCTAAGGATGGTTTGGTAACAGTATCAGTATAATTAATTTGGAAAGCAAGTTCTAAATAAATATAACTTATAATGGCGAGCATTGCCACGGAACTCGCTAAAAATGTGAAAAAATTATTACGAGGTAATTCGGTTAGTTCAGGATTAACGGGATTAGGTAATTCTTCAAGATATTCAATTTGAAGCGTAAATAAACTTAACATGTCCCTAAAACCAAAAACCATGAGAGGAATAACAATCATTAAAACTAAACAACCTATACTATAAAGGTTATACTTTGGATCACTTTTAATTATAGGTCTAATTGCGTAAATAATCGAAATTATTAATAATATTTGAAAAGAAAATAAATAAATATAATTAATGAACACTAATAACTCTTCCAATATTAATGGGAGTATCTCTTCTAAATTAGGGGCTGCTCCAGTTGGAAAAGTAAACCATAGATTTAAATAATTTTTAAAAAAAGAATTAATAAAATTAAACATGTAGTCTGATTGAAAAAGGGGTAAAAAACTAAAAAGAAATGTGATGAGACACGCAATACCAAATCCTACAAAAAAAAATAAAGCGTAAATTAAGTAAGAAAATATGTTTTTTGTGCTTATTATTCCTTCGACAATTACTAATTCGCCTTCAGAAGTATTAATAACTAATTCGAAGTTAAATATTGAAAAAAATATTATCAGGATCCAAATAAAAATCAATCCATTTATAATCTTTAAAACAAATAAATAATATCGCGCCATTTTTTAATATGCACTTCCTTTCTTTTTTGCCGTTAAATAATTATCAAGTACTTTATTCATCATATCATCTGGACCAACTGTAATTAAATTAACGCCAAGATTTCGTAATTCTTGCCTAATGATCAACACATGTTCCATCATCTCTTCGCTTATCGCTTCAGCAAGAGCTTTATCCGTTGACGACAGGTCAATTTCGTGGATCTCGAACCAAGGCGAAAAAATGTTAAAAATAATTATCGTGTGATTAAACGGAACTAATTTTCCAATAGCACGACTGATTTCTTTTGCATTTGATTCAAAATCGGAAATAATGAAAACTAACGATCGTTTTTGAAACCTTCTTATAAAATGATCCATCGCCTCAACTATTCTACATTTTTCTTGCGGTTTCACTCTCGCAACAAAATCTAAAATTTGATAAAAATAATCGTCGCCGCTTTTAGGTTTTAAAAATTTAAAATTCTTTTTGCCTGAAAAAGTAAATACGCCTACATAATCTCTACGCGTTAGAGCTACTTTTGCTAACAACATGCAAGCTCTTATGGCGTATTCAAATTTGGTGTTTTCAATTGCGCCTCCCGCCATTGTTTCTGAAGAATCTACTATAATCATGACAGTCACATCCCTCTCTGATTCGAATTCCTTTACAATTAATTTTTGGGTGCGAGCACTTGCTTTCCAATCGATCAACCTAAATTGATCTCCATAAACATACTTCCTCATCCCGTAAAATTCTGAACCAAGCCCTTTTTGTTTTGATCTCTGCACTCCATAATTTAACATTAAGGACCTCTTTGAACCTAAAATTTCAATTCTTTTAATATCTTCATACGGAGGATATACTAGTATGTCTGTAACGCTGTCAGGGATTAATCGTTCCTCTGAATTAAATCCTAACCTATCTTTAACAGTAACAGACAAGGGACCAATCGCATATTCACCCCTAACTTTCGGCTCAAGAATGTAAGAAAATTTTATTTTACCTTTAGGACCAATTCTAGTTGAAATATAATTTTCCCCTAAAATTAATCTAAATAATTGTGGATTAAAATAATCTTTAATTTCTAGAAAATCGAAACTACTTTTGCCCATATTCTCAATAACAACTTTCACATGCACAAAATCGTCTTTAAACACTTTTTCCTTCTCAAGTTCTCTGTGTACTCTTAATTCCTCAACATTCATCTGATAATAAAAAAGTGGTAAGCTAATTATAGTACTAAACAATAATAGTATCCCAAAATAGACTAAGAAATAATTTACAAACGCAAAGCCCGCTGTTAAAAAGAAAACTGCAAATAGCACTAAACTCCTGCCTTTTCCACCAAGTATTTTAATCCACCATCCTTAATACACTTAAGATTATGCATTTCTTGAATAAATACACGCTTCAAAATAAAATAAATAATGTATTTTAAATTGGAACAGGTATTTCTTCAATGATATTTTTAATGATTGACATGACATCAAGACCTTCAAGCTCTGCTTCTGGTTTTAAAAGAATTCTATGATTCAACGCAGGGATCGTAAGGGCGCGCACATCATCAGGTGTAACATATATACGTCCGAGGAGAGCTGCGCGCGCTTTGGAACCCTTCATGAGTACTAAGCTAGCTCGTGGACCGCAGCCCAACGCAACTTGAGGGTGATTTCGCGTTTTTATAATGATATCCCGAATATATTTGAGAATTCTTTCGTCAATATATACTCGCGCGGCAAGTCTTTGCGCAGCAAGAATTTCCTCTGCGGTTGTAATTACATCAACTGAAGGTGATTCTCCTGTTAGTTGCCTCCTTAGAATTTCTACTTCTTCGTCATGTTCTGGATAATCTAACCACAATTTAAATAGAAATCGGTCAACTTGAGCCTCCGGAAGAGGATATGTTCCTTCCATTTCAACGGGGTTTTCGGTAGCAATAACCATGAAGGGTCTTTCTAATATTAAAGTCTCTCCTTCGATTGTTATTTGTCTTTCAGCCATTGCTTCCAAGAGTGCCGCTTGAGTTTTAGGAGCACTTCTATTTATTTCGTCAGCAAGCACTATATTAGCGAAAAGTGGGCCTTTTTGAAGGACAAATGCGCCCTCGTTTTGATCGAATATCTTAGTTCCCGTTATATCACTTGGAAGTAAATCAGGAGTGAATTGAACTCTTCGAAATGATATTCCAAGGGTATTGGCAAAGGTTTTTGCCATAACCGTTTTTCCTAGTCCTGGAACACCTTCCAATAGCACGTGTCCATTCACCAATAATGCGATAAACAATTGCTGTAAGATATCACCATATCCGACAATGACACGGCTTACTTCAGAAAGTACTTCTTGCGCTATTTCTCGAATCGGAGTTACGTCCAGATCGTCATGCTCGTAATATTGAGCCTTTTCTGATTTTTCCATTTTTTTTTTTCCACCTACCTTTTTTTATTTTTAAATTTAAATTTTTCAAATATTATTTACAACCCATTCCATTTCAAAGAATAAATCTTCAAAATCCTGTTCGGTTTTAA
>JAUWRB010000193.1 GCA_030610785.1 Promethearchaeota archaeon
TTAATATAATAATAAAATTTATGTTAAAAACCACGATTAACAAGAAAAATAATAATTTGATCTAAAATGGGTCGTCGTACGAGAATGCGTTTCGTCAAAAGAACGCCAAATAACTTTTATTTTTCTGAAACGGTGCCTTCAGAAGATATTTCTATTATTCTAACCGTTTCTGAATTCGAAGCAATGAGATTAAAGCATTATGTGAATCTAAATCAAAAAGATGCCGCTGAAAAAATGGGCGTTTCCCAACCAACATTCTCCAGAATATTGGAGAATTCGCATACAAAAATAACGCAAGCCCTAATCGAAGGAAAAACAATCATAGTGAGCGGTGGCAATATTAATTACAAAAGAGGTTTTATTGGCTATGGATGTTTGGAGTGTAATAGCGAGTGGGAAGACGAGTCAGCTTCTAAAGATCAAAAAATATTTTGCTTAAAATGTAATTCAGAAAGAGTTTATTATCTAGTGAAGGAACCACTCTAAAAACGAAAATTCTTTTTGTTAATTTCAATCGTAATTTAATTAAATAATGCATTTTTTTTTTATACAATTTATATTAGGGATAAAATTTTTGAGGATGCATGGTAAAATGTCAAAAAAATTATGGTATAAAGCGGCAAGAACGGTTGTTAAAGCAGGAAAAATGCCATTTCCTATCAGCGACACTCTTTTTGAATTATTGCAAATTATAATGACTGAAGAACAAGCAAAATTCATCTCAATATTTAAAAAGCCCTCTCTCAACATTGACCAGATTAAGGCTAAAACTGATTTAAATGAGGCTTCTTTAGACATGATGTTAAACAATCTAATGGACAAAGGAGTTGTTGTAGGCGTTCCTAGTAGGAGAACGGGAAAAATGGTCTATAGATTATTGGGTCCCTTTCCAGGCCTTTTCGAATATACCTTCATGAGAGGCGAAACTACAGAAAGAGATAAAAAATTGGTTTTATTATTTGAAAAATTATTTGATGAAATGAGCGAAGGAACTCAAAAGAACTACGACAATATGGTTATTCAATACAAAAAATTTCCCCCAATTGTAAGAATCGTCCCTGTTGAAGAAGAAATTGAGGAGATTCCAGTTGATAAAATCTTACCACATGAAGAAGTGTCTAAAATCGTTGATAGATACAACGAGATTGCTCTTGTTCATTGTTATTGTAGACACGAAAAAGACTTAGCAGGTGACCCGTGTAAAATTACTAAAGAAAGATTAAATTGTTTCTTATTAGGGAAGAGTGCGCAATTTGCTATAGAACACAATTTTGGAAAGCCCATATTAAAAGAGGAAGCAAAAAAAATCATTAAAAATGCATCAGATGAGGGTCTAGTCCATAAAGCGTTTCATGTTCATCTTAATCCCGAATTAGAAGAAGAAGCGATATGCAATTGTTGTAAATGTTGTTGCGGTATCTTTTCCCTGTATTATAAGGGTGTCATGCCTTATCATTGTTATTCTTGCTATACACCACGCGTGAAAGAAGACGATTGTATTGGTTGTGGAACATGTGTTGAAAGATGTCCGATGGAAACCATTGACTTAGAAGACGGTATAGCTGTTATTAAAGAGGAAAAATGTATTGGATGCGGTGTTTGCGCACACCTCTGTCCTGAGAACGCAATAGAATTAGAAAGAACAGGTCCTAGAGAAGTGTTTATCCCTCCTCTAAAAATAAAGGATAATTAATTAATTTTTTTAATCTTAAAGAAAAAGTCATTCACTTGTTTTTTTACCGATAAACGCCCGTGTTATGAATATTATGCCAACAGATAAGAAGGCAAATAATAACGTGTCAAATAACACCTCATTCTCGATAAAATTACCTAATACATCAATAAGAAGGCCTCCAATTAAAAAAAGCAATCCTATAAAGAAGTATTGCATGTTTTTCTTTGGTTCACCGTTATTTTTCTTTATACCAAATTGATATATCGAAATCGTAGAGTAAATTAATGTAATGGCAACGAATAAGGCAAACATATAATATGGTACAGGTTCGAAATGGGTATCGGCTGTCGTTGCATCGTTCACAATAATATAATTAGTAAATATTAAAACCATTACAATAACCAAGGCTATGATAAAAGATCCCCAAAATCCAATTTTATGTGTTTTTACCCAATTGCTCGAATGAATGAGGACTTGCATGGTATAAAATAAAAACAATATACCGATTAAAATTGCAATCATTCCTAATTTAAGAAATACTATTACAACCCATTCTACACCAATAAGGGAATAAATAATCGTAGATAAAGCGTATATTCCTAATGAACCGTTTCCAATAGCAAGAAATTTTGTACCGAGAGGTACTTGAGAGCGTTTCGATTGTTTTATAAGTAAAAACGATGTAAAAAACGAAAAAATAAAGGTAATAAATTCAAAAACGTAAGTTATAATTTCGGTCATTATTAACTTAATATAACAAAATTTATTTAAATATTTATAATTTTATTACCAAGCAAGTATCTCACTCATAGAAATATTATGGGAAATCCTTTAATTAAATAAATTTCTCTATAAACAATTATAATCCTTGACGAGTTCTAAATGTTTTTTTATTAATAATTCTATTTCTTTAAGAATTATTGCCTTAGAATTGGGGATTCGAGCACCTCTAAAAACAATTAAATTATCTGGTTTAAAATAATTAAAAATTAGATAAAATTTCTAAAAAATTCAGTTATTTTTAACAACTTTTTTGTTTTATTTTCCATTATTAATCTGACACATTCTACTTTTACTAAGAGAGCATTATCTGATTCTCTGTAAAGGTCATGAGTAAAGGTCATTGAAGTATTTCCAATATATTTTAAATTAGTTTTTACAATCACTTTATCTCCGAATTTTAACGAGTCTTCGTATATGATTTCGATACGCTTAACAGGAAATACAATTCCCTTATTAACAATAGCAGCAATATCATGAGTAATTATGTTTAAAAAACTAACAAACCCTTCATCAAAATACATTAAGTAATTTTTAAAATGAACCACGCCCATGAGGTCTGTGTCGTCTACTCTAACTTTAATTAAAGTAGAATCCTTAATTTTTAAAAGTTTATTTATTATTTCATTTTCCATTTTCGTCTCGTATTTAATGATTTATATTATTAATTATCGTAACATTATTAATAAATAAAAAAGTATATGAATATAAAATGACTGCAGCAAACGAAGAGAATGAACAGAAAATAATTGATAAACTGCTTGGAATTGACGATTTTCATGAATTAACCGTTCGTGTAGACGACACTGATCTCATGCAAGTTGTTCACGCCAACAAATATCTTAACTACTTCGATGATGGTTTTATAAGTTTTACATCAAAATTAAATAAAGATTGTGGAGCACTTCATAAACAAGGCATTGTTTTTCCTGTAAGAAAGATAGAAGTTGAATACATTAATTCTGCAACTTTTGGAGATAACATATTAATTCACACTCGAGTGATAAAAGTTGGGAATACATCAATTACTCTGGCCATGAATTGTTATAAAAATACAAAATCTAAAGATACTTTGCTTGTGAAAGGTATTATCGTTCGTTTAATCATGAATATAAATGGAAAAAAATTAATCAAAATAACTGATTTTTTTAGTAATATTATATAAAATAATTGAATTAGCCCAATATTGTAGAGAATTGGAAAGCATACAATGATGGATTTTCACAAAAAAAACGAAAAAAGTAATATCTAGGAGAGCTTTAGCGATAAAATAGTTAGTGAACATGCTGATCAATGGGTAAAATTCAAAACCAACCACATTAAGTTTATATTTTTTAAAAGAGAGATATTATTTTTTATTTTTCTTCTCATTTTTTCTATTGAATACTATTTATTCAAATAAACATTAATATAATTAAATATCGAATGAAGGTATTTAACGAAAAATAAATAAGTTTAAATAATTAGGATTTGATTAACTTTTTGAGACGTTTCGATTGAAGTTTTATATTACGAATTTAATATGACTAAATTATATAAAAAAAACCCCGAGAAAATGGTGCATCTTTATAAAAATAATTGGTTTGCCATAGGGTTATTAATGACTGGTATATTTTTAGCTGTAATCACCGTAGTAGGATTTATTTTTAATCCCTCTCTTTTCTCGTCGTTTTCTTGGTTGGTTTTTGGAGTTATAATTTCTATAGCAAGTTACATGCTTTACAACATCAAAAAAATAAGAGATGAGATGAATAAAAATAAAAAGTATTAAAAATTTCAAGTATTTATTTCCTTGAAAAAATGGAACGATTTAAATTAGGCTCTTTCCAATTACACTTTCATGCGGCTTTTTTCCCAGCATTTTTAACAATGTGGGAACGATATCTGTGGATTTACAATAGAATATCTCTTTTTGTGGAATCTCTGGCGAGCCACCAATAATTAATGGAACAATGGAACTATTTCTAAGCCCGATATCGTGAGAATACTTGTTATTATTCTTTTTTTTTCCATGGGTAATATTGTAAACCACACTTCCATCAGTAGATATAATAATATCTGAACTCCTAGGATTTTTGAAATGTCGAGAAATTAAATCAGGATAAATAGGAAAATCAAGATGGTGTGTAGCATCCATCCACTCTTGAATAGAATGAAATTTGTTATTAACCATTTTGTTTGCTACTTTATCTGATAAGTATCCAAATACATCTTCGTCATCGTTTTCAGATAAATATTTTGTTTGGAAATTCGTACTGGTCCCCCGATATTCAATAGCTCCTGAAATTATTTTGCCTATTTTTTTACATTTTCGCTTAATAAGAATTTTTCCTTTTTTGTAAGTATTATCGTCATCTCTATGATACATTAAACAAGTTCCTTCGATTTTAAATAATTCTTTAAACAAATTAACGCGTTTTGGTCCATAACTTTCCATTTCTTTTAATGTTGGATGAGTCCAACCGTATTTAAAAGGAGTTGTTTTAGAACCTTTAAAATTGAAAAAACCTACAGCCCCAAATTCTGCTAAATTCATGTTAGCTTTTATTCGTTTTATTGGATGATAATGCGTTAAATTATTCCGGATAAAAAAATTATTTAAATCGCCTACTTTTTTTGCGCCATAATTTCCGTGATCTGCCGTAATAGCTAAAGCAGTATCATTTAAATAACCCATTTTTTCCAAATTGTCAAGCAATATCCCCATGACTTTATCGATGTGTATTAAATTTGAGATATACAATTGTGAGTCGTATCCGAACAGATGCATTAAGATATCTGAAGATACAAACCATATTAAAGAACCTAACGGAGGTTCATTATTCCCAAAAAAATTTTTTGGTTTCTTAAAATTCTCCAATAATTTATATATAACCATCGTATTGGCTCTAGCCATCATTTTTTTTAAATTTCGGGAATGTTTTATAAGAAGGTAATAATAAATCAGCTTGATCTTATTCTCGGGAAAAAAATATTTTGTCCCTCTATTAATGAATTGAGATATGCTTGTAGTATTCTCTTCACCAACCATTTCAAGTATAGTTTTGCATTTACGCCCCATATCTTCGTTTATTTTATAAATTTGTAATTTTCTGGACCCATAACACCTTAAATATGGAGGTGAAGTATCACGCCCCATCCAATTGTATAGGGGCACGCCGTGGCACGATTCTCTTCGATAATCTCCTGTATAAGTCCCTGTAATAATGGATACATGAGTAGGAAAAGTGACTGATGGAAAATCTGTGATACAATTATCAGAATATATCCCATTTTCCATTAACTTTTTAAAGGTAGGGAGCAATCCTTTATTTATAAAGTCAAAAAAATGCTCCGCTCTGACATCATCTATTACGCATAAAATAAATCGGTTTATCTTATTCATTGTAAAAAAAAAATCTGGACTTTTTAAACTCTAATTTTTCAATTTCTTTAGTCATTTAAATAAATCTACCTTAAAATTAATAATAATTTTAACAAATAATAAAATTCTTTATTGAAATTAAAATTAATAATTATTGTTCAAATATATATTATCAAGTCTAAAGATTAAAACAAAAAGAAAGAGAAATATCAATTTATTTTTTTATGTATAATATATCTTTTATTAAGCCTATTTTTGATAAGAAGTCTAGTTAAATATTAATCATGAGAAAAGAGAATTTCCCTATAATTGTAGGTGCTGCTCAATACACGCAACATAAAGGCACAACTCAACCACTGGATCCTTTAAGCTTAATAGTTAAAGTCAGCCAAGAAGCTTTAGACGATACTGGAGCTGATCGCTTAAAGGAGTTTATTGATTCAATATACATGGTAAATATTAATAGTTGGTCTTATGAGGATGCACCAGGTGAACTAAGTAAAATCCTTGGCATTAAACCCATCCAAAAAATTTATTTACCTGATGGTGGCGATTCACCTCAAATGTTAATGAATCGTGCTGCTAAGGCCATTACTCGTGGAGAGAGCCAAGCAATACTCATTACTGGAGGAGAAGCATCATATTCAAAGCATCGCGCTAAAGCGGGTAAAATCACCTTAAATTGGCCAAAACGCAAAGAACCTAAATACATGGAAGGAAAACTATGGTATGGTACAAGTGAATTTGAGAATAAATACGGGATGCCGTCCCCTTCTTTTTCATATGCTTTATTTGAGACGGCTATACGTGCGGCTTCGGATAGAACTCTGGAAGAGCATGCACGGCATATGGGCAGACTTTTTGAACATTTCTCTAAGATTGCCGCTAAAAATCCCTATGCATGGATTCAAAAATCTTATACACCTGATGAAATAACTATACCTAGTGCCGAAAACCGAAATATAAATTATCCGTATACTAAACGTATGTGCG
>JAUWRB010000209.1 GCA_030610785.1 Promethearchaeota archaeon
ACAGCCTTTAACAAATCCTCCCTTACTCTTATTAAGCGTGGGTTTTCTTTATATAGTGGGACATTTACTGGATCGTAAGTCCAAATTCCATTATGGATGCAATCTCCTAAATGCTCGATAAAATTACTATATATCCCCAGATTGATTTTTAGATAATTCGAATCTATGTTTATAACGATTTTATTAAAATTATTCATAATTTATATTATCTTTTATTGTATAAAAAAATATTAAAATTTTTTAATCAAGAATTCATGTAAAATAAAAAAGATATTTATTTTCGAATAACCATAATAGTAATAAGAAAAAATAAAAAGATAATGTGATAAATTTGTCAGAAGAAAAAGAAGCATTACGGAAAATGATAATGTTAATTTCAGAGCTTCGAGCAAAGGACGAAGAAAGATACGAAGCACACGTTAATTTCATGAACGAAACCATCAAGATGATTAGAGCAATTGAATCTCAAATGAATAAGCATTGGTCGACAGTTTTGAGTTCTTTAAAAGATTTAAACGAAAATATTAACACAAATTTAGATTCCTTGCTTACGGGAATTAATCCACAAGGTTTGAGAGAAACTTCAAAATCGTTAAAAGAAATAATGGACACCATGAATAAGAGCGTGCAATCAATGAATCTAGAGAAAGTTTTAAGCGAATTAAAATATTTAAAAGCCACTCCTATTACTCAAATTACACAAAATTTATCAGCGTCTCAAAAACCAGAACAAATATCGGTTGGTATGGGTTTAAACCCTCCTGGTTTAAAAGCTCCAGAAGAAACAAGCGTGGCGCTGTCGGAAACTGAATGGGTTGACCCTCACGAGAGAGAAAAGAAAAAGAAGGAAAAGGATGACGAACAACATCTGTTGAAACCTTCCGACTTTTTTGGTTTATAATATCTCTATGATAGTTGCTCTGCTCTGCTGAAGTCTGCTCATAGACGGAGGTGAATGGGATATGAATCAATACCTTCAGCACAACCATGTAGAATTTATTTATAATTAAATTACAATGTAATTTTAAAAATTTTAAAAACTAAAATGAATGATAAAAAAATAGAAGAAGTAAAAGGTAGGCAAATTCTACAAGTTCAGGATGTTTTTTTCAATAACCCCTTAAAGGATGTATACACAGCTGCCCTTCCCATTGCTGGATGTGCTTGGGTGGACACCGGTGATGGCGTTGTGTTAATTGACACATTGATTAGAGAGAATGTCGCTAAAAAGGTATATAGAAAAATTAAAGGAAAAATTAAATATATTATTTATACACATGGGCACAGGGACCACGTGGGTGGGGCTGCGGCTTTCTTGGCTGACAATCCCGAAATTATTGCGAATAAATATTTATCAGACCGATTAGATAAGTATAAAATATTAGCAGCTCATCGTGCTCATGTTACAGCGGTGCAATTCAATTTCCCCGATATTAAATATCACACAAATTATATTTATCCAACTAAAACATTTTTAGGAGAAATGACTATTTCTCTTGGTAACAAGACTTTTAAACTTCACACGGCTCGCGCTGAAACTGATGATGTGTGTTGGGTGCATGTACCAGAGATAAAGACTGCATTTATCGGTGATTTAATAATCGGATTTTTTCCAAACATTGGCAATCCTTGGAAACCTACTCGATTCGCCTTGGACTGGGCCAAGACTCTGGAAGAAATCCGAAATTTAGATTTGGAGTACATTTTCTGTAGCGGAGCAGGAATCATGTATAAAGGAAAAAGAGTATATAAAGCCTTAAATGCTAATATAGAGATTATCCGCTCTTTACACGATCAGGTCGTAGATTATATCAACCAAGGGATGCATGTTTCAGAGATGATTCATGCTGTAAAAGTTCCCGAACACCTTAAAAAAAATCCTTATCTTAAAATACGTTATTCTCGACCGGAATTCTTCGTTTATAATGTTTATAGATGGTATCACGGTTATTTTGACGATAATCCCGCTCATCTTTTACCCAGACCTGAAAAAGAAGTAAAAGCCGAAATTTTTGGTCTCATTGAAGATCCTAATAAAATTTTAAATAGAGCTAGAGAATTATTTGATAACGATCAATCACAACTGGGCCTTCAAATATTAGATGTGTTAATTCAAGCTGACCCAGAGAATATTGAAGCTAGGAAATTACGAATCGAACTTCTTAGTGAATTAGGCGCTCAAGATTACTGTCTCATGTCTAGGAACGCATGGGTTTATTTTATCGATAAAGATAAAGAATTTCTTCGCTCAAAAGGAGAAATCTAAATTAGATGGAATTATTTTTTTTCACCTTAAAAAAAGCAGTTATTAATTCATTTTTGATAATAAAATCTGATAAACTTAAGAAAAGGATTTTTTAATTGATAATATTAGATTGGTCGTTGATCTTTTGGTATATATATAAAAGGAATTAACATCTCTGCTGAAGTATATTTCCTACTCCAAGGCGTTCCAAAAAAATTTAAGTGAATTTTTCCAATAGAAGCAGTGTGAAATTTTTCATTCATAATGATTAAGAAAATTAAAAAAAAAAAAATTATTTTAAAATGGTTTAAATATTCATTTCTAACAGTTTTTTCTTATTTTCAATTGCATCTTCTTTGGTTATTGTATTCATTTTAATGAAAATAATCGCAGCAATTAATATAATAATCGCAGGGATGATTGACATTTGTAGATTTAAACCTAATTTAGCAAAATCACTATTAGCGGTACCAATTATTGGGTCATAACCAGTACATAAAGATACTATCATGAAAATTAAAACTTGCCAAAACATTCCTGTTGCTGCAAAGAAGCGCATGATGCCCATGTAGGAACTTTCTTCGCGCACACCTGACTTCACAGTAGCGTTATCGATAGATTCAGAATATATTGTATTTAAAATAACTCCTTGACCTGCATTTCCCATACCTCCAATAAATGCCATTGCAATTAATGAAGGAAGGTCTACTACAAATATAAAAAAAGTACACCCAATAGCACATGCAATTAAAGAATAAAAATATGCCTTTCTTCCGCCAACTTTTTTCGTTATTCTCATCCAAATAGGAACGGAAATAAAACCACCAATAACAAATGAAATTGCCCCTAGTGCTGAAAAGGTTATGGATAATCCTAGAGCATCAATTACAAGAAAATCAATTCCTACAGATATACAACCAATTACAACCACCCAAGTCACGTATCCAATGATAAATCCAATCCAATTTCTATCCTTAAAGACTCTAACTAGCATTTCTTTAAAGGAAGTAGAACTTTTTCCACGTTTATTTAAATCTTCACGAAATTCTTTCATTTCAGCCGGCTCACGGGCGCTCCAACAATATGGTATTGCCAATATTGAAAATATTATTACAATTATTATTGTCGTCATCAGATAAGCTGTCGCATTTGTTGCCCCTCCAAACATTCCAAGAAATATCGGTAACATGGCTGCCACTAATAGCGTGCCTATACCACTTATAATATGTGAAACAGAACCATATTTTACTCTTTGTTTTGGATCTCTGAATATATCAACACTTAAACTACTACTACTTAATTCAAATAATGTTTGGAACGCATCCCATATACAAAGTATTAATAATATCCATATTGCAGCAATTACAACATCTTTACTTATGGGAACAAAAAGCAAGATGAGACATAGCAAGGCTCCAATGATTCCTATTACGATAAATGGAAACCTTTTTCCATATTTTTCTGTGAATCTCGAAGACTTATCTAATAAATAGCCTGTTAAAGGGTCGTTTACAGCATCCCATATAACAAAAAGTGCCATGATTAAAAGCATTGTTGGAATAGATATACCAAGCGCTTTTTCGGCGTACAACTGAATTTTATTACGCAACCCCCACATTGCACTAAGAATCATAAAACTAAAAGAAAAAGCAACTATTCTCGCGTTACTAAAAGGTTCATACTTTATTTCTTCGTTATCAACTTCAGGAGTTTTATTATTTAACGTCATTTTTGTAGTTCTCTCGTTTTTTTTATTAAGATTACAATGTAATTTAATTTCTATTTAATAATATTTAAATGTTTTCATATAGGGTTTGTTCAAAAATAACTTCCTTAGTTTAAATATTATTTTTCTTGAAACATAACCTTTATCGTGCTCTAATGCAATAATTCCATCGAGGGCAGATTTTAGCTCGCTTAATATTTAGAGATTCCATCTGCTCATTAGACACCTTAAGCTCTTTCTTGTATTTTTTTTCTATCAAAGTAACGCCTATTTCCAAGTTTTTGAATATGTAGGGCAATTATTGAAGAAATTAAACCTAAAGAAATCGCTGATACAATTCTACGGATTGCCGAATTAATTTAATTGTATCTTTTTTGATAATAAAAATATACTTGAAGAAGTAGTTAATGTGATTCTTGAAGTCGTTGGATTGAAGTAGGAAATTAGCGCATCTGATTCATGGAAACATTTCCATGAAGGCTCCAAGTCTAGTCTTTATTTGTTCGACATTTTCTCCAATTCTATTGAAATTTATAACGGTTGTAGGAATTTCTAGAGTACGCCGTATTTTTTCTTTCAGCATGGGATAACAATTAGATATTGAATGACACCCAAATAATTGATTAAATATGACTCCGTCGACTTTTAATTTCTTAGCAATTCTTAAATAAGAATTCGTTAGAGTATTGTTATCACAGCCGATTCCTTTTGTTGTTGCGTTTAGTAGAAAACGAGCGTATTCTTCTACGGGATTAGAATTTTTTGAAACGGGAATTTCATCGAGTAAGCCTAGGATATCCCAATCAGCGTACAAGACTCTTCCTCCTAATTTGTAAACGATTTCTTGCGTTTCAGGATCCCAGCCGCCAAAAATTGGCGTTAAAAGGATTCTCGGCATTTTTGACACGTCCATTCCAATGCCTTTCTTTATCCTCTCTCTCATTTCTTTTACTAAATAACTAATATTCTCTAAATATCTTTGAGCATTTGAATTGTAATCTTGAAAACTAATGCCTAACAAGGCTAAAATCTCGGAAAATGTTGCAGGATTACAAGGATAGAAATCAGATGCGCTAATTTCGTAAGTAATGGTTTTATAATATCGTTTAACTTGATTTCCTATTCGAAATTGTTTATTTAAACTATTATCGGTAACAACATTACCCGTAATGTTTTCTAATTCTTCAATAGCATTAGAAATATTTTTAGTTAAAATTTCCAAAGTTTTTCCAGGATTTCCAATTTCTCTAGGCGGAATATCAACCCAAATTTGTTTGGGAACTAATGACTTTAAGGATTCTAAATATTTATTGTAAGCACTACAACGAATCGTAATGTTAAGGGTTGCATCCACATTTTTTCCCTTTGAAACATGCATTCCATATAATCCTTTAATTCCGTAACAAAAATCGCTAGAAATTCCATTTTCTTCCCCAACATCGAAGAGCTCATTATATTTATCATTAATCGTTCGAATAACATCTTCTAGAACCGTATCTATAATTTTTAAAAAATCAAATTGTCTAGCAAATTCTATTAGTCTAGTGGTTAAATTCCAGCCCAACAAACCTTTTGCCGAATTTAACATTAAAAGATATTTATTAATTTTAAATTTCTCCATTCGAATTGGAAAAACTGGTACCCCGCCAGCTGCAAAAGCTAAATCAGAAAAAGGTAACGTAATTGCAATTAATTTTTTCCTTTCTCTAAATTTCTTTCGTTTTAAATAATCTCTACCTGCTAAAAAATTGTAAGACATTCTTAATACAGACGAAAAATTAACTAAGTCATCAGTAAAAACGCTCATTTTTATATCATCTCCATGAAAGCCTCTATTCGGGTGGATAATTGACCCCACATTGCCCGAGAATAATCTCTTTCTAAATTTAATACTTGAATTCCCTTTTCTTGTAGGTGTTTTTTTAAAAATACTTGAAAAAGACTGATGTGATCGCAGAATTTAATAATATTATTAATCACTTTCAATTTTTTTCCTGTTTTTTGCTGATATTCTCGAATCAT
>JAUWRB010000173.1 GCA_030610785.1 Promethearchaeota archaeon
AGTGGTTGAAAAATGGCAACTCACGATTTTTCCGGAAAAACTTCCTCGGAATTAAGTCCAGGCATTTACGAGGGTTTAACTTGCGACCTATGCGACTCTACTGATATTATTGAGACTCGAGAAGGATATACTTGTAGGGATTGTGGTATAGTTTTAGAGACGCAAAAGTTAGAATATCACCGCCCTTATAACATCGAAGTCTTACAACACGCCGTATTAGGCTCGACTCAGATAGGTTTTAAGAAAGAGAGGTTAAGGTCTCCCGATTCGAGGAGGCTAGAAAAATTAAACAAGCTTCATTCCACTAAGAGCAACGGAGAAGTCGTCAATATTAAAGCTCGTTCCGAAATATCTCGAATTTTAGCGTCCTTGAGTTACTCCGATTCTTATAAAGAAGAGATCTTTAAAAAATTTGCTGACATTCGTTCAAGATTAGATGCTGGTACCAAATATCGTAATCCGGAAAAGTTAATTCCCATCGTAATTTTCGCGTGTCTAAAGATGCAAAATGTCTCGGTTAACCAGGTCGAGCTCTTGAAATTCTCAAAAATTTCAAAGAAGGATTTTAACAAGTTCAAGTATCAATTGAAAACATTTGTTCCTGAATACGCGGAGAGGAATCGTCAAACTTGCGTGCTAGATCGGGTCTTTGAGGTTTCCGAGCATTTTCAATTGGGGATGCCCTATTACTACCAGTCGAAAGCGATATTGCTAAAATTGTGGGATGGAATTAAATGCACGAAAGACGACGTTATTGCGGGTCTGGTTGCATCAATTACAGCGTTATGCTCTTATAGAGATAAGGTTACCGTGAGTGCCATTTGCGACCGCTTGGGAATTCGGATGAGCACGATCCAGGCTCAGGTTAAAAAGAGGATATTTGAACGCTTTAGAGTTCCCGGGTTTTTGAGCCTCATCAAGTCGGCAGATTTGTTAAAAAAGGTCGTCGAAAAAATGGGCATTCTTGGCGTCAATGAGGGTCTAAAGGAACAGGTTCTTTCCGAAGAAGTAAATTCAGTTGACATCGTTGAGGTAAAATTAGGAAACGCCCAACAAGTGTTTAATTCCAACAATAACAACGACTACTACTTTTTCGCCTTAAAAGTCAATTCGCAGCGCGTCCTATTGCTAGCGTTAAACCTTTTCGATGATACAAGCGTCCGAACCGATGATAAAAAGATTACAAAAAACATTTTATTAGTGGGTAGATCTTTTAATGTGAACATGTTTAACTATTTCAATAAAGGGCCACCCCTCGTTAGTCAATATTGTTGACCCCATTTTCGTTAAATCGTTTTATTTTTTTTTCCTCTCCTTTTGTTTCTTATTTGGCTTATTAACGAACGTATCTTTGTCTTGTTTAGCTCATTTTAAGTAATTTAAGGATTTGCCTTCTTTTTATATTTAAATGAACTTTAGAATTTAGTCCTCTCAGAATTCCCGTGAATTAATGAGAAGAATATAAGAGATTTTATTTATAAAAAATCAGTTCTTCAACACAAACATTTCTTCTTGAATACCTCTTATTTGAATGGAATAAAATTCTTTTAATTTTGATTTTTTTTAGAATAATACTTAGAATCGAAATTAGGAAATAATTTTTTTTTTCTTCCTTCCTTTCTTACATTAATAAGATTAAGATCCATCAATTTATTCACGTGATATTGGATTGTCTTATGATCGACTTTTAATTGCTTCGAAATTACACTATTCCATATTCCTGGTTTTCGTTCAATTATTTTTAATACTTCCAAAGTTAATTTACTTTTACGCAGCTTTAAATCAATATTAGAAACCGGATTTTTATCGTAATAAGGAAAATAAGCAACAAAATTACCAATTCTTTTTTTTCCTATGATTTTATAAGTTTCTAAAATATCTAAATGCCAGACCAAATTTCCCGCAGCTAAGTTTGTTTTTCTCAATAATTCGTTGAAATGTATTCCAGGCTCCTTCAAAATAAAATCGATAATTTGATTCCGATTCTCGTTTTCTAATACATTCTCTAACGATAAACGATGAACTCCTTTTTCAATTGGAGTAATTCTTGTTTTTAAATAATGAATATATTCCGTTTTTGAAAGAACTATTACTATCGAAACAACTCCAATTATAATAATTACTATCCAGAAAAACCAAATATTTGATAAACTTTTAACCTCGTAAATAGTAACATAATATTCTTGATTGGCTTCTAAATTAGTAAGGAGCCCCTCTAAATAAATTTCGGACGAAGAGTCGCTTGATATTTCAACTTTAGGGGTGATTTGTAACGGAACTTGGCTTGATTCAATGGTATAGAGAATTTCCCAAGTGTCTTGATTTGGCTTGATAATTGCTATTAAGTAGCTTTTACTAGGATCTAACCCATATTGAGAGTTTTTAAAAAATTGGAGAGTTAATTTCTCTACTTTAACATTAGATTTGATTTGATATATGCAATCATATTCCCAATCAGAATTTATATAATTCGGCTCTTTTGTTGATTCTAAAAAGCCAAAATCTTTAATATTTACTTTCGCTTTTACATCTAAAACTATTGAATCACTGTTATTAACAATGAAAAATGCTTCACGATTAGATATTTCGTTCTGATATTCAATACTTAAATCCATGAAGACATCTGTTGAGATTCCCAATATTTTATTATTAGAAAATTGAAAAGTTCTTGATTCATTTGGTCTTAATCGGCGTTTAATTGAATTTCCGGAAACCTTTTGTGATGGATTTGCTGATTGGTAATCTACAGCTAAAACATCAGAAAATAAAACGCAACTTTCACTTGAAATAATTAAAAAAAATATTAAAAGTAATAAATTTCTTTTACGAAAAAATTTATAATTTAAAAACACGAATAATCAATCTCCTAATTTTTCAAATGAAAAAATAAAAAAAAATTTTTAGAATTTAATAAAGGAAAAAAACTCTTTTATTATTATTATTATTATTATTATTATCTTTTCTTTATTATTACGACAATTGCGATTAATGCAATAACACTTATTAATCCTACAATCAGAATCAACGCAATATCTATTTCAGGAACTAATATTGTCCAAGTGGAAAAATGATCGGTATGACAAACTAAATATCCATCTTGCAGAGAAGTAG
The DNA here is from genome assembly GCA_030610785.1 of Promethearchaeota archaeon. Taxonomy (GTDB): domain Archaea; phylum Asgardarchaeota; class Lokiarchaeia; order Sigyniarchaeales; family SOKP01; genus JAUWRB01. The sequence continues at coordinate 3,112 of JAUWRB010000173.1, forward strand.
CTACTGGCACCCATTCTTCAGTTGCTTCGTCGTAATAAGCCCAAGTTCCCCCAGCATTATTATTATTTGCTTGAATTTTCAGCAGGGCAGAAACTTGTTCACTGGATTCTATTGATGCAACAAAACCTTCTTTATATATATAACGATTGATATGTCTCGCTCGAACTGTACTCCCATTCATCAAGCCTAACTGAGTTTCTTCCATTTTGATTGTCATAGTCATGCTAAACTTTTTGTCTCCATCAATTTCAAGTTCGAAATTCTTATTTCCAATTTCATTCGCATCGCATTTTATATTCGCATCAACATCAACATCAGATTCAATTGATACTTGTGTTTTTTCCTGAAATCTAAAAGCTGTTTTTACGTTTGCTTTTACTGTATTTCGAACATGATTCTGGTCTACAGCGACATTCTTAGTACCACCTTCACCAGCTAATGCAAATATGCTAAAGTACATTGAGAATATTATTAAAAATAAGATCAATCCAATAAATCCTTTTTTTACATATTTTACCATTTTTCTTTTAACCATATTTTTTTTTTTATTTAGATTAAATACTTAAAATTATTAGTGGTCTAAAAACTAGAATTAATTCCATTTAAAAGGATTTGAGGTACAATCTTCACCGATAATGATTTAATAGTTTAAAGCCTTTAATACGTGGATTATTTATTTTCCAAATTAAAAAACATTAATTATAAATATGTCAATTTTTTCAAATGTGAATAAAAGTATCTGAACTCAATTTAACGATGGTATATCCAATTCACTAATTTTTACCTTATTTTCAAGCATATAAATTTTAAACAAAAAATGGAATTGAAAAGTAGTTAAAGTAAATAAACTCCAACACATAATAATTAAATTAAAACTAATGTTTTCACGATAAAATGGTGAGAAGTTATTGGTATTTGTAGAAATTGATAAAGGCTATAAAATAAATTATATTGAGAAAGGAAAGGGAAAAAACCTCGTTTTCATTCACGGGTTTTTAGGTAGTTCTTGGTTATTCGAAGCTCAAGTAGAGCATTTCTCGAAAAATTACCGGGTAATAGCAATAGACCACATTGGACACGGTAAAAGCGATAAACCAGAATCAGAATCGTACGAGTTAGTAGAATTAGCAGATTATTTAGAAAAAACGCTTTCAAAAATCATTGGCGACGAGAAGATTATCCTAATAGGACACAGCATGGGCGGCTTTATCGCGCAAATATACGCTACAAATCCCGATTTAGCTAAGAGACTTGACGGGCTGGTTTTGATGGCAACCGCACCAAAATTAAAAAATCCGGGACTCGTGAGTTACATTGAAGAGTTAAACGATGGAACGAGAATAATTAAATCCGATGATTCGATAAATGTAATGGTTACACTCTGCTTTAATCGGGCATATAAAAAAGCAAATCCAGAATTAATCGAAGAATTCAAGAGGTTAACGCTTGAAAACGAGGAATATGTTGGACTAAGGACGATGAATTCAATCGTCAAAAATTTTAATGTTGAGGATAAATTGAAAAACATCAGCGTTCCCACATTAATGTTAGCAGGCGAAAAGGACATTTTCATACTTCCTCAAGAGTCAAAATTAATGGGTGAGAAAATTCCTAACTCTAAAGTTGAAATATTCCCTGGAAAGATAGGTCACATGATCCAATACGAAGCTAAAGAAGCGTATACTAAAGCACTGGAAAAATTTTTCAAGAGTATTTATTAATGAATTATTCTCAAAATCTTTTTTTTTAACTCTAATTGTATTTATTTTTACAAATAATTGTATTGTTAATCTTAAAGTTGTACAATTCAGAAATTTATAAATATCAATGATGCTTCAGTGAACTACCATAGCCTAAAGGCAATGGATTCCTAATTCATTGATCGTAGCCTTAACTGAATAAGGTCTTACACGATCTCCAAAGGCGTGAATTCCCATCGTTCCAATGGTATTATTGTTAATAGAATTAATGATCGTGATTTTCGTTTACCAAGAATTCTTTAGCACTCATATCAAAAGCTATTATTTTATTACTATAGATGATTCTTTTAGGCTCTTTTGTTTTTATATTAGCTTTAAAAAGAATTGACGCAAAATATTGTCCACTTTTATTTTTAGATATAGTTACTTTTTGAATTCCAGCGTCAACAATTCTATCGTCTTTAAACTTTACTTTTAATTTAACTTTAGGAAGCTTGAGCAGTTTAATCTTAAGATTTTAGATAAAGAATTTTGGAATAGTCCTTTAAAATATAGATTATTTATTTTCAAATTGAAAAACATTAATTATAAATATGTCAACTTCAAAATATTACATATGTCAACTTCAAAAAAAAATGCATATATTCTCGCGATCGATCATGGTACTGGAGGGCCGAAAGCTGCTATAGTTTCGACTCATGGGGAAGTGATTGATTGGGCTTTTGAAGAAGTAGCTCTACACGTAATGAAAGGTGGAGGGGTCGAACAAGACCCAGACGAATGGTGGAAAGCCATTCTTAAGACATGTAAGAAGGTAATTGACAGCGGAAAAGTACCCGTAGAAGATATTGTTGGTGTTTGCAATTCAAGTCAATGGAGCGGTACGGTTGCGATAGATAAGGAAGGAAATCATTTAATGAATTCAATAATCTGGATGGACACGCGTGGTGCTCCGTACATGAAAAAGATTCATAAAAGTTTGATTCAAGTTTCTGGATATTCTTTAAGGAAAATTCTTAAATGGGTTAAGATTACTGGTGCAGGTCCAACTTTATCCGGGAAAGACCCGCTTGGTCATATTCTTTTAATAAAAAACGAATTTCCGGATATTTACGAGAAGACTTATAAATTTTTAGAGCCTCAAGATTATATTAATTTAAAACTTACAGGGCAAATCGCCGCTTCTTACGCTTCCATTCAAATGCATAGCATGACCGATATAAGAGACGTTAATAACATTCATTATTCAAACAAAATAATGAAAATGGTAAAAGTACCTCAAGATAAATTTCCTTCTGATTTGAAATGGTCTACGGATGTCTTAGGACCAGTAAAGAAAGAGTTTGCTGATATAGTTGGATTGGGAAAAGACACGAAAGTTATTATGGGCGCACCCGATTTACACGCAGCAACAATAGGTTCTGGAGCCGTAAGAGATTACGAAGGACATATTTACATTGGAACTTCTGATTGGCTTCTGTGCCACGTTCCATACAAAAAGACTGATATTTTTCATAGCATGGCTAGTTTTCCATCTGCAATTCCAGGAAAATATTTATTAGTAAACGAACAAGAAATTGCCGGAGGAACCCTATCATTTTTACGAGATAAGATTTTATATCATAAAGATGAGCTTTTAAAAGAAGAGCAAGTGCCTGATGTTTATAAAATCTTTGATAAAATCGTAGAAAATGTTCCTGCAGGAGCTAATAATTTAATCTATACTCCTTGGTTAATCGGAGAAAGAGCACCAGTAGATGATCATACGATTCGCGGTGGGATATATAATCTTTCGCTTGAAATGACGAGAGAACACTTAATTCGAGCAATGTTTGAAGGTGTTGCATACAATGTTCGGTGGTTATTATTTTATGTCGAGAAATTTATAAAAAAATGGGTCATGAAGGAGAGACCAGGAATGAAGAAGGGAGCCATAGTCATGCCAGAACTTAACATGATCGGTGGAGGCGCTTCAAGTAATGTCTGGTGCCAGATTTTTGCCGATGTTCTCAATCGAACGATAAAACAAGTGAAAGATCCGATACAAGCAAATGCTCGGGGGGCAGCGTTCATGGCTTCTGTAGGATTAGGCTATATCGAATGGGATCATATTCAAAAATACATTGAAATTTCAAACGTATTTAAACCTAATCCAGAAAATCGAGAAATCTACGATAAACTATACAAGGAGTTTTTGAACATATATAAGATTACGAGTAAATTGTACCGCCGCTTGAACAAATAACGATAATAAAACATGTTTAATTAATGGATCTTTGAATATTTCAATTATCCTCTTATTTTTTCAGATTTTCTAAAAATATAGTTATCGTTAGGATCGTCTTCATTTCTTATAGTATAACTTAAAATAATTTACTAAAAATAAATCATATATTAAGAAATTGGAGACAATAATACAAATTAAATTGACTAATATTTGAAACTCGCGTATTAAATTGACTTGTATTGAAACTTGCGTATTAAATTGACTGGTATTGAAACTCGCGTATTAAATTGACTTGCATTTGAAACTCGCGTAATAAATGGTTGACTGCCATAATACCATCAACTAAAACAAAGATTTAAATACTATAATTAACTTGATTCAAATAGAATGAATAGCTTAAATAGAATAACGATATTATAGTCATA
>JAUWRB010000227.1 GCA_030610785.1 Promethearchaeota archaeon
TATTCAAGTAAGGATCGAGCTTTTCTGTTAATTTTTTTATTATCGGTTCAAGATTTTTCGGGAGAATGGGCTCAAGTAATAAACAATCTATGTCTTTGATCTTTAAACCGACCTCTAAATTATCAATTGTGTCAAATCCTATAACTTTGCCGTGATTAATTAAAGCGATTTTATCGCATATTTCAGATATTTCGTGTAACATGTGAGACGCTACAAAAATTGTTTTCCCTTGACCTTGTAATTCTTTAAGAAAACGTCTTATTTCTATTCGCGCTATAGGATCCAGCCCAGTTTGTGGTTCGTCTAATATAATTATTTCAGGATCGTGGATTATCGCTTGTATGATACCTAACTTTTGAGCCATTCCTTTCGAAAATTCTTTGACTTTGTGATGTTTCCACTCTATTAATTTAAATAATTTCAATAATTCGTTTATTCTTTCGTTGATTTTAGCTTTAGGATAATTCTGAAGGTTAGCAAAATATTTTAATATTTGATAAGCTGTCATATCGTAAAATTTAGGGATATCTATTAAAAATCCTAATTTAATTAAATTCCTTGATTTTTTGTTGAGATCCTGTAATTTCCCTTCATTATTAATTAATAAAATTTTCCCAGATGTGGGCCTTAAAAGTTTAGCGATTAATTTTATAGTAGTAGTCTTTCCTGCCCCGTTAGGGCCAACAAGCCCAATTGTTTCTCCTTTTTTCACTTCTAAATTCATGTCGTTAACTGCTACAAAGCTGCCGTACTTCTTGGTAATATTTTCTAATTTAATAACCGTTGTTGACATTATAATTTCTTGATTAATTTTAAATTATTACAAAATTTCATTATTAAAAGTTTTAATCATCAATAAAAGATTGGGAGTCCAATTTTTTTTATTCTTGTTATAATAGATAAGAAGATTATTTAAAAAAAACTATCTATAGGAACATGTATTATCGACATATTATAGTAATATTTTATCATGCATTATCTCCTTAATATTAAAAATATCATTACTAATTATACTAAAAAGGTGTTTTAAGATAAGATTAATTACTTTACATGTACCTGAAATGTATCTGGAAGGAATAGAAGAATTGGTTAATATGAACATGTATCCGAATCGATCGGAAGTGATTCGTGTGGCAATTCGAGATTTACTCAAAGTAGAGCTTAGTACCGTTTTAAGAAAGGAATAATTATTTTTTTTCATTTTTCTTTTTAATATTTTAAGATTAAAATTATATATTAGTAAATACTTTTCTTTTTGTTTTGACTTTTTCTCATTTCGATTTTGAATACATTGATATGCACGCTCATTTTTTTCCACCTCAAATATTTAAAGCCATTTGGGACTTTTTTGAAGCGCCAGACAAACAAGGTAATGCTCAAGGGTGGCCTATTAAATATAAACTCTCAATAGAGGAATTAGTTCATTTTCTCGAAAGTCAAAACGTTAAAGCTTATACAACATATAATTACGCTCATAAAGAAGGTATAGCCGACTATATAAACGAGTGGACCAATAATTTTGTTAAGGAACACACGAATGCGATACCGTTTGGTTGCGTATGGCCTGAAGATAAAGATCGAGTTGAATATATTCGTAAAATTTTTGAGGATTATGACTTTTACGGAATAAAAATTCAGTTATTAGTGCAAAATTTTTATCCAGACGATGAGAGAATGCGTGATATCTACGATTTAATAGTTGATATGGGAAAATGGATTGTTTTTCACGCGGGTACAGCCCCCTATCACAATCAATATGTAGGATACAAGAATTTCGTTAGGTTTATAAATAAATATCCGAACATGAACATCATTGTAGCACATTTAGGATCTTTCGAAAATAATAAATTTTTTAATTTACTGGATAAATTTGAAAATCTTTTTTTGGATACAGCCATGGTGTACGTTCCAGATGATTTATTTCGTAAATGGAAACAAAAATTTAAGCTTCCAGGATCAGAAAAATTGTTATCTTATCAAGATCGAATATTATATGGCTCTGATTTTCCAAATATTCCTTATGACTATGAATTCTCCACTAAAGGGTTATTAGAGTTAAATTTACCAAAAAAATTCTACGATAATATTTTTTATAATAACGCGAAGCGAATATTTAACATTACTTAGACTTTTTTGGTTAAGTAGGAGCATTTTATTACAATAATGCTAAACTTAAAGCCATTATAAACATCCCGGCCATAATTCCTAAAATGGATAAATGCTCTTTTCCACAGGCGCGAGATGCGGGTAATAATTCATCTAGCGAGATATAGACCATAAATCCACCAACTAACGCTAACATTGCTCCTAATAGAAAATCGTTAATGAAGGGGAAAAGTATTAGTCCTCCTATTAGCGCTCCAAGTGGTTCGCTTACTCCTGAAATGAACGACCAAAAAAACGCCTTTTTTCTACTTTTTGTAGAATTGTAAATGGGAATCGCCACAGCTATTCCTTCAGGAATGTTATGTAGAGCAATAGCAAAGGCTAGCAAGAGACCAAGTTGAATATCCTTTAAGGCTCCTACAAAAGTTACCATTCCTTCCGGAAAGTTATGTATGAATACCCCTAAGGTAACTAACAAAGAAGTCTTTTCTAATTTATTAATCCTAGATTTTCCCTTCCCTTCTTTAGGAATTGCTTCTTCAAACTCGTACGAATGAGAAATCATAACATCAATTATGAACATTAATCCCATTCCTAAAAAGAAGAATAAATGTCCTAAAAAGAAACCGTTTGAATCTATGCCTTCTTGTAACAATTCTACAAAAGAAACTAAAATCATTACGCCCGCCGAGAATCCCATGATAACGGAAGTGAATTTTGGGCCGGGTTCTTTAAGAAAGAAGGCAATACAGCTGCCTATAGTTGTAGATAATCCTGCTATTAAAGATAAACCGAGAGCAATAAAAAAAATTTCCATTATTACCACTTTTTTTTCGAGAACTGAGAAAATATAAAAATTGCTTAGAATTATATTTTTTCTTAATTCAATTTTGTTTTTATTAAATAAAATTTGTTTTTATTTTTCAATTATTTTTTTCCATAAAGAATTGCTATTTTTCCAAGCATGAAAGGCGTCCTGACTAAAAGGGGAATTTTAACTAAGTCTCCTGGTTTAATATAATTGACATTTTCGACACCCCATCCTTGAATTGTCTTTAATAGTTCATCTAAATCCCCATAAAACTTTTTTACAAGAAATAAATCCTGAAATGAAAACGCTCCGCCCTTAGGTATTACCCGTAAAGCTTCTTGAATCACATCTCTTTTATCCTTTGCTTCTCTCACCTCATGGAATACAAAATTAGTAATAGCCGCATCAAATTCTCCATCGTTAAACGGTAAATTCATAGCACTAGCTTTTTGGAAATGAGTTCGATCGCCGACTCCCTCGCTGATTGCATTTTTTTCACACATTTTTTGAGCATAATTCCATCCCTTTCCCCAATAATCAATTCCCGTAACTTTTGCGTGTTGGAATTTTTTTGCTGAACTAATAGCAAGAGGTTCGTTTCCTGTTCCGATATCAAGTACCCTCCCTTTCCCGTTCCAAGGGAGAAGATTTAACACGAGATCTCGTAATTTGTTTTGCAATTCATTATTATTTGCCGAGAATACGAGGTAAGAATATGTAAAGTAAGCAAATAGTATTAAACCAAGCCCCGCAAGAATGCCGAAAATAATTTTAAAAATCACCAGTTCCAAAATTAAAAATAACACGCTAAAGATTAAAAAAAATCCCGAGCCAAAAGTATAAGAAGTTTCTGGGAACCCAATTTCCATAATTTATCGATTCTTCGCTCATTTTTTCTCCATCTTATTATGTTCTTTCATAATTATTTTATTTAAAGAATAAAATTAGGCATGGCTAATTAATGTTTTGTTTTTTAAAAGTATTTAATTGAAAAATATTTTAATAATTTAGCGTTTCTAAGAACTAACTATAATAAAAAAAGATAATGAAATGGGATTTCATATGATACAAGTAAATAACGATGATAAACTTTTTTTTTTTGAAAAGAGTTATTTCACACTTGATGGTTTGTGGATGATAGAAACCGAAAAAACAATCGGTTGGGAAGCTGCCTTAAAGGTTGATACCATTGTTTGGGTAAGCCTTTTAAATATTATCTTTCGGAGACTTAAGAGATATTTAAACTTAAAAGAAAACAATCTTGGAGAGTTAATTGAAATACTAACATTTAGATGGTCTGTAGAAGGTTGGGAATACAAAATTTTAAAGAATGAAAAAAACGAGGTACATATTGAGATTAAAAAGTGTCCTTATATATCTATCATAGAAAGAAATCCAGAACGTCGAGAAAAAATTCCATCAATTTGTAAAGATGTGTGTATTCCTTTATACGACTCAATTATTAATAATTTTAACCCTCAAATTATTGTTAAAAGAACCAAATACAAGGGATTGGGTAATCAAGTTTGCGATTTTAAATTAACTCAAGAAGGAATAGGATTAAAAAAATTTGATTTTTTTTCTAAAAAAAACTCAAAAACAAAAATAAACAATAACGATAAACTATTTTATTTTGAGAAGAATTTCAGAACTTTAGATGGTTTTTGGATGGTTTTTCTTGAAAAAGAGACGAATTTCGAAACTGCGTTAAAAGTTGACACGATAGTGTGGCAAAGATTATATAAAATCATATTTCGTAGGATTAAGCGATATTTAAAAGTTAAAGGTAACAAAATTAAAGATTTAATCGAAATCATTACTTTCGTGTGGAGTTGCGAAGGATACAATTACGAAATCGTAATACTTGAGGAAAATGAGGCATTATTAAACATAACAACGTGTCCTTATAAAGAAGCAATGGATAGAAATCCTGAAAGACACAATAAAATAAAATTTATTTGCACGGACATGTGTGTTCGCTTATACGAGCCGGTATTAGAAGAATTCAATCCTAACATTATCTTAAAAAGAACTAAATATTTGGGAACTGGTGATAAATTCTGTAATTTTCATTTTTTTAATTCAGAGAAACCTAAAATATAAGGGAAAGACAATGATTAATTGGGATTATTACAAATACTTGAAAATTTTACCAGCATTATTTATTGCAGGAGTTATATTTTATTTTTCATCGTTAAGCAACCCCCTACCACTTCCTCCTTCTGATGGACCTCCCAGCTTTCTTGACGTTAATCTATTATTACATGTCGCCGAATACTCTATTTTCGCATTTTTCATAGCTTTTGGGTGTTTCCCTAAAATTAAAAACAGGTATATTTTACTAATTGGTGTTATCTACGCCATTTCTGTCGAAATACACCAATTTTTTGTTCCTAATCGTTATTTTGATATTCATGATATAATTGTTGATACGATTGGAGTAATCCTAGGATTCTTAACTTATATATTATTATTTTATTTAAAAGAAAGACTAAAAAAAGAAGAGAATGACTATATTGATGAATAAAAATGAATTTTTTGAATTCCAGAAAAGGTGCTTATTATTTTTTTGTATTCCATTCTATTAA
>JAUWRB010000144.1 GCA_030610785.1 Promethearchaeota archaeon
TTATTTAAAAAATAATAAAACTCTTAGAATAAGTTTTATTTTTAACGAGATCTCTTATTTTGAACAAGTTTTAGATTCCTTTTAGATGAAAATAATATTAATTTAAAATTTAAACATTTGTTAAGATAGAAGGCTTGTAGAGATTTTTATAACGAAAATAATTAAACTAAAACCTACGACTCCAATTAAAAAATAAAGTGGATTTCCTTTTTCTTTTTCTGGAATGACCGTTCTAATAATTGAATAAAGAATTACTCCTGAAATAAATGAGAATAAAATGTATATTAATTCCAATTCTAATTCAATTGTTAAAATAAATTCTGTTATTAATCCAATTAAAATGCCTATTAAAGCAGCCGATGCTAATATTATTTTAATGATAAAACTTCTCTCAATATCTATATAATCGTAAATTTCTAAATCGGTAAAAATGATTTGGGCATCAGACCTATTCGATATAATCGTTCTAAACCAAGAAAAAATAAAAAAGAGAATTCCAGAAAAAATGTTAATTATCAATAATCCAACCAAAATAATCCCTACAAGTAAATGATAAATGTAATTAGTAAAAAAACGGAGTTCCCCAAAGTCTTTGTATATATGTGCTTGAATTTTTGACTTATATATATCAATTTCTTTTTTTATCTCATCTTCTTGTTCATTTAAACTAGATAAGGTTTGAGATAAATGCCGTAACGAGGCTTCGTCAATCGAATCTCTTTTTATTTCGTTATTAATGAGAATTTCAATATTTTTCTCAACAACTTCTAGGTTTTTTTCTTTTGTTAGTAATTTTCGCATTCTTTTAAGGGATTTCGCTTCTACTTTTTGCAATATAAACTTTTCGGTTAAATGGATAAACACGAATCCAATTAAAATAAATACATATTCAAACATTTTCAAATGTAAAGGATATTCAGGCATGCCATCAGAAATTTCTGGCAAAACTAAAAGAAAAAAATATGCTAAGGATATTCCAGCAATGAGAGAAACATGTAATTTGATGTGTCCGTGTTCGTAAAAATCTGCTATAAAAAATAAAAATCCGAAAAAAAAAGCCAGAAGAATTATTATTATAAAAAGGTTATCTGTCATTAATTTGATTAATAATATTTCAGATTTAAAATCTTTATTCTTAAAATTAAAAATAAATAGGTCATGATTTTAATTCAATATTATTTTTTTTTTATATAAAATCTTATCCAAGCTAAAAATAAAAATAAAAAATTAAATGTTGGAACCGGCATTATAATGGAAAATGATATAATTTTAAAGTTATTGAAATTTGAACCTCTTTCTAAAGAGAATTTAGAACAAGTTTATAAAATGTGTGAAAAAAATGTGCTTTTTCTGTCTCAACCATTTCAAACTTTCCAAAAAGCAACATTAGAAAGCGCATTATTTGAACCTGATTTTAGCTTGATTGCCTCTGACGCTGATGGAAACATTATAGCGTTTTTTATGATTGTCTTTAGAAGATCTCAAATATTTAAAAAAAGAAGAAGAGTGGCCGTTTTAAAATTCTTTGTTGTAAAGAAAGAATGGCGTTGTAAGGGGCTAGGAACAATAATTTACACCATGCTTGAAAAGAGAATTAAAAAATCAAAAAAGAAATGTTTTAAGATGAAATTAGAAGTCATGACATCAATGCCGGATTATTGGCTGCCCGGTCTTGATCCGAGACATACTGAAGCATTTTTTTTCCTTAAAAAACAGGGGTTTAAAAAGGGAACAGAAAGAATTAATTTATGTTTAAACATGGAAGTAATTCCAAGAGAAACTCCGCCATTAGAATCCGAAGGATATAAAATCATGAGAGCTACACTTGACGATAAAGAAGAATTGGTACCACTTAAATTCATGCCAAAAATTTATCAATTAAGTTTTTGGCCCGAAGAAATTGCACTTTCGTTCAAAAATGACTCCATAACTACATTTATAGCGCGAGAACCTAAAGAAAATAAAATAATAGGATGGGCTTCTCATTCGATTCACTTTCCTGGAAGTTTTGGTCCAACTGGTGTGAAGAAAAGTGCAAGAGGGCGAGGAATTGGAGGACTTCTCTTGAATTGGTGTTTATGGGATATGAAACAAGGAGGTGTAAAAAAAACAACAATCATGTGGGTAGAGGGGGATACAATTTACTTCTATCTAAAAAGTAAAACTGCTCGCATTTGCGGATTCTATTGGATAATGAAAAAAAGATTTTAAATTTCTTGGAACTTTTTTTTATTTGATCCATGATGCAATTCCTTATAATAACTTCACTGGAAGATAAAGCCTCAATGAACATTCGAGACAAATTTTTACGGTCAAAGTCATATACTTTCAATGAGATCGAATTAATGTGGCACGACAACCCTATATATAAACTTAAAAGTTATTCTTTAGAAAGAAAAAAAAATAATTTTTTAGACAAAAATCAAGTATATCTTGGTTTAACAAGAGAATCACTCATTTTTTTAAATGATTTAAAATTAAAAAAACAAGGTATTGATCCTGATCTCCTCATTTTTGCAAGTCGACACGCATCTCAAACCGCTCGGCCTGCTTTTTTATCTCATATTACCGGCAATTGGGGTGAAAATGCTGATTTTGGAGGCAATCCATATGATCTCTCTCATGCAAGTGCTTTATTACTTAAAGCAGGATTTCTTTCGTTAGTAGAACAAACGGAATTATTAAACTTAACAAATTTTTCACTTGATATTGAGGTTACTCATCATGGTCCAACAATATTGGAAAAACCCTTAATATTCATGGAGTTAGGAAGCAGTAAGGAAGAATGGGGCGTAAATAACGCGGGTGAAGTAGTAGCAAATGCTATTATCAACGGAATTATTAAATATTTAGAATTTAAAAAAGATAAAACTCAAAAAATTGGTGTGGGCTTCGGAGGAATGCATTACGCACCTCAATTTAAAAAGTTAATAATAAATAAAAATGTCGCTGTATCTTTCATCTGCCCTAAGTATCACATCCAAGATTTAAATAAAGAAATGATCGAGCAAATGATTAACAAAAATTTAGAAATGGTGGATTATTTCATAATTGATTGGAAAGGAACGAATTCTGCTGATAAAAAACATCTAATTCCATTACTAGAAGAGTTCGATATTCCAATAAAAAAAGTAAAGGATTTCTAATTCATAAAAAATAAGAAAATTTAACGAAATTAAGTTGCTTCTTCTTTTATTTTTTCGTAATATTTAATTAAATTTTTAAAAACATATTGAGTAGCTGAATACCCTTGAGTAGCAGTTTTAGCCAAAACTTTGCTTAAAAAATCGTGATGATAACAATCTTTATCAAGAGTAACATTTAATTCTCTAATATTATAATAACTCCTCCAAAATTGAGTTGGCCACTCGATCAAAGATTGAAGAGATTGCTGATATTGCTTCGTTCCTTCTTTACTTAACTTTAATTCTTTCTTTAATTTATACACGTAATCTTTTCCTTTTTTTATTATTGTAATTATACCATCTTTTTCTATTTCTTGCATTATCTCATTTAATTTGGGTTTACCCATGTCAATATTCAATTTTTTTAAATTATCAAGAACCTCTGTATCTTCTTGACCTTGATCTAGGATTTTTAATAATGAATAATTCCTAGCAATTATATTAAATTTCAATGGAACGGTCTCGTGATCCATCTTATTATATTGAATTAAGTTGCCTAATATTTCTTTAGCCACGAGATATTTAAGAATTATTTGATCTTCTTCTGAAAAAATATCTTTAAACAATTCGGAATCAAAATAATAACCATATAAAGCATTCAATAGTTTTTTTATCGAATAAAAGCCATCTACTAAAGATTGCTCGACAGTTTTTAACGCGCTAATCCTATAATCAATATCTTTTAAAAAATAATCTTTATCTAAGGATACATGTCTCACAGCATGAGGTTTATCGTTAATATTTTTTAAATATTCTTCCCATTTTTTTAAAAACCGAGGAGACTGTGTCTTTGCTATGCTTGAGAGTTTACGTATGACTTCAAACAATTTTATTAAAAATTCCTCTTGAGATACTTTAGTCATTTTTTTTTTTTCCTATTTATATTTATAATCTAATAAATAAAATTAACAATCAAATTCTTATCAAATTTCATGCAATACTTCTAATACTCTTTTTACTTGGCTATCATTGACAATAAGTGGAGGTAAAAGTCGTATTACGGTTAAACCCGCGTTTAAGAATAATACACCCATTTTTTCTGCTTTACTAATCATTTCTTTAACACGTTTTCTATAATCACAACCTATCATTAACCCTTTGCCTCTTATCTCTCTTATTAGCTTATTTTCTTCGGCAAATTTCTTCATGCTTAACATTATTTTTTCGCCTTGCCTTGCTGAGTTTTCTACAAGAGGTTCTGTTCTAAAAATATCAATCACGGCATTAGCGGCGGCACATACGAATGGGTTCCCTCCGAACGTTGTATAATTTTCTCCTATTTTAAACTTATTATATAAATCTTCAGAAGCAATTGTTGCTCCCATAGGTAAACCTCCTGCCATTGCCTTTGCCATGCAGATGACATCTGGAACGATTCCATAATGTTCGTGAGCAAACATTTTTCCAGTTCTTCCAAATCCAGTTTGAATCTCATCGTCTACAAGAATTAAATCTTTTTCATCGCATAATTCTCTAAGTTCTTTAGGAAACTCTTGAGGTGCGGGATAAACGCCTCCTTCTCCTTGGACGCATTCTAGAAAAATTGCTATAGTATTTTCGTTAATTAATTCTTTAACTGAGCTTATATCGCCAAAAGATGCGTATTTTACATTTTGAGTCAACCACGATAGAAATGGTTTTCGATATTTTATATTATGCGTCATTGATAACGAGCCTAAAGTTCTTCCGTGGAAAGCTCTTTTAAAAGCTATAATTTCAGGGTTCTTTTTATCCCGATTAACAGCTAAAACCAATTTTATAGCCGCCTCAATTGATTCAGTGCCACTATTTGATAAAAAAGACTGGGTCAACGATTTTGGAGTGATTTTTGCTAAATTTTCTAACAACTTGGCTCTTTCTTCCACGGGAAATCCAGATGGCACCATTACTAATTTTTCGACTTGTTGTTTAATCTTTTCAATATATTTAGGATGTCCATGACCAATGTTCATTACTCCATGACCCGCAATACAATCAATATATTCATTACCTTTTTCATCGTAAAGAAGTGCTCCTTTTCCTTTTATTATAACATAATCTCGTTTTGGAAATAATTTAGAGTGATAATATCTCTCTAATTCAATTAATTTAGAATAATCTTCTGACATGTTTTCTTCAAATCTAATTTTTTATTAGGTAATTAAATAAATTATTTTAACGCAAAAATATTTTTTGGGAAATTATATTTGTTTTACTAAATGAAAAGTGATCTAAGGATTTTATTATCAAGCTAAATTAACATTATTAATTATTTTATATTAAAAGATTTTAATTATAAGTGAATAATGGTGATTAAAAAAAATGGAGATTGAACACATTGCGGTAGCTTCTAATTCGGAAGAAGAGAGTGATAAATTCTTTATTAATTTATTAAATTTGAAAAAAACAAGGTCTTTTACGATTTCAGCAGATTTAACGGAAAAATTTTTTGGAGTTAACAAAGAACAACTAATTATAAGATATTCAAACGATGAAATGGACGTAGAAGTATTTATAACAAACGATAATAGTAAAGCAAGAGATATTTTCACTCATTCGTGCTTACGGACAGAAAATTGGGATGAATTAATTAATAAAGCATCGTCAATGGGATTTACTGTTAAAAAAATCCCGAGGAAGGAAAGTAACGCTTATTACTTATTTATTAAGGACTCTTTTGGAAATATTTATGAAATAAAGTAAAATAATAGTTAATTTATTTTAAAATAAATTATCTATCCTTTTCTATATATAACATTTATGATAATACAAAATACTATTTTAAATACAAAAAACCATAAAACTTTTTAAATTGAAATTTTTTGTAAAAGGTAGTAGCTTTTAAATTTTTTTATTCGGTAAAAATAAACTTAGCGATTTTTGGATGACTAAATCATATAAGCTAAAATTGATATCGGGAGGCGCCTCAAGTTCGGGGAAGACTTCATTTTTACATGGAACGCTTAAAAATGAGACTCCAATTGGAGTATCTTTTATGCCAATAGAGTGCTTCGTTAACGAGGGAGATTCTTATAAATTTATTTTATGGGATTTGAAATCAAAAGAAAGATTTAAATTCTTGTTTCCCACGTTCTGTCGAGGAGCATCTGCCGCACTACTCTTTTTTGACGTGTCAAATTACAACTCATTCGAAGAGCTTAATTATTGGATAAATATTTTTAGAAAAAATACAGGAAAAATTCCAATTATTTTAATCGGGACAAATTTGGATTTTAATTCTCGAGAAGTGTTTGATGAAGATATTGAGAAATTTATCGAAAAATATCACCTCGATGGATTATTTTTTACTTCAATTCAAGAAGAAGAGGACAACACTCAAAAAGAGGCAATTTTTAAATATTTAGTAGAAAAATTAGACCCGACTCATGAAATTTTTGAGTTCTCAGTATTTTTTTCAAATCAAATGGAGGACGAACATTTAGAGAATTTCTTAAGTTTTTTTTCGATTTGCCCCATTTGTAAAAAAGAGAACCATTTTGATTATTTAAAAAGCTTTTTTTTAAGCAAGAACTCAGATTTGATAAAATTAAGGGAAAGATTACTAAAATTGGTTGAAGAATCAAAGTGTTTTAATAAAAGATATTATAATAACATCACCCTTGGAATTCCATGTTGTCAGTGTTATAAAAACATTTTTGGGAAGAGTTAATCATAATTCCAAATGGCTTTTTTTTAGTTATTGGAATAATTATCTAAAATGATCTAGAATTCCAGAAGCTTTTATGATATCTTCATGATCAAATGCTAATTTTAAGGATGGAATTTTTGAACACGGAACCACTTCTAATGATGCTGCGTCGTCTTGGGCTTTCATTTTTTCGTTTCTTGTCAATGGCTCACATAAATAAGCTATAGTTACCGTATGTCCACGAGGATCGCGTGAAGGGGCGGAAAAGACACCAATTAATTTAATTATTTTTACATTCATGCTAGTTTCTTCACAAGCCTCTCTAATACAAGCATTTTCGACTGTTTCACCCACATCTACGAATCCACCAGGCAACGCTAATTCTCCCTTGAAAGGGGGATTCTTCCTTCGTATAAGTATTAAATTGGATTTATTATATAAAATTACAGCATCAACTGTTAATAAAGGAGTTTTTGGCCTCGACATTAATTATAAGTATTTTTTTTTTTATAAATTTATATTAAATAAAAAACAATAATACTAATTTAATCGTCCCATACGCTTGAATTTAATAAATGTTCGATACGAGTCCTTCGCGGACGAATAAACTCAACATTATTCTCTTTTCGAGATAACAAGAGATTTTTTTCGAGGTTTGTACTATTAATTATGGATACTTCGATATCGTTCTTATCGAGTTTTATATGATTAAAGCTTGGACTCTCGTCAGCTCGCACTTTATTTGAAGTTGAAGTTCCGCAATAAAGAAACACCGTTGGACCAATAACATATGCGTGTGGTACATGTTTATGTCCCATTAAAACGAGATCTATTTTAAAAAATTGTGTCATTTCTAAAATTTCTCCCGCATCACAGACTATAGAATATTTTCGTCCACCATATGGCACTGGAATTAAGTGATGGTGAAGCACCATTATTCTATTTTCATACGACTGGCTGAATTTACGACCTAGCCAATCTAATTGTTCATCTCCTATTTCACCTCGTGATAAATCGTCTTTAGCACTGCAGACCCCTACGATCATTGTATTTTTTTCTTCAAGAATCATGCACGACCTACGAGGTCCAATAAATCTTTCAAAAAATATTAGTCCGTTATTTTTGGCGTCATGGTTTCCCGGTACTGCTAAAAATGGAACAATTTTTCGAATTTCTTCTAAATATGGAACGATTTCTTGATACTGATGAAATCTTCCTTTATGTACAATATCGCCTGAACAAACAACTGCGTCTAAAGAATTATTTTTAATGTAACTAATAATATTTTCTAAATATTTCAAAATAAATTCAGAGTTGTAATGCAGGTCGCTGATTTGGATTAGTTCAACCATTTTTTTGTAATATTTTTTCTTAAATTTTAATTAAAAGATATGAAAGCTTAATAAAAATCTTTATAGTATTAATATAAAAATAAAATTATACCTAAATAATAAGGTTTTTAATTATTCTATAATCTACTTCAAAAACATCTCTTAATGAAGTTTTAAATGCTTCAAAACAAATTCTAGTAAGAAGATTATAAATAATTTAAGCAAACACAATTTTCTTGCTTGATATTTATTTTATATAAAGCTCCATTCAGTTTTTGTTCATGTTCTTTGGAATTGTTATTTGTTATTATTTATTATATTCTTTTTAATAGTCTAGAAATTTGTTGTCGTCCAATAAATCGTAAGTTTTTAATGTTAAATTTTATTATTTTGTCGTCAAGGATTGATTCTACTTCATTTTAAAGATATAATATATAAAAAAGAAAAATAGAAAAAAAAAAAAATACGAAAATTTTACTTTTAAGACTTAAAAACA